>JAZOBK010000264.1:0-5538 GCA_045595985.1 Oscillospiraceae bacterium | reverse complement strand
AGAGGGATTGAGACTGTCCAAAAACTATAATTGCTCTTGAGCTTCCCCCCGCCGAAGGCGGGGGAAAGCTCATAAATACGTTCTTCCAGCCCGCCTGCGGCGGGCTGGAAGAACGCTGAAAACTACTTTTTCTACAAGCTGAATCCCCCTGTACAGCAGGGGGATTCTTATTTTTTCGATTACTTCTGCCCGTAATATGCATTTGCACCGTGCTTACGCAGATAGTGCTTGTCAAGCAGATTCTGGCTCATATTCGGAACGGAAGGGTTGATGGTGAGCGTCAGCCAAGCCATTGCCGAAAGCTCCTCCAGTACAACGGCATTGTGAACCGCCTCGTGACCATCCTTGCCCCAGACAAAGGGTGCGTGATTTGCAACCAGTGCTGCGGGAATATCCGCATAATCGGGACAGCATTCCACGATGACCTTGCCCGTTTCCAGCTCGTATTCGCCTGCGATCTCCTCGGGCGTCATGCTTCTCGTGCAGGGGATCTCTCCGTAGAAATAATCGCCGTGCGTCGTGCCAAGCGGCGGAATACCCCGTCCTGCCTGTGCAAACGCCGTTGCATATCTGCTGTGAGTATGAACAATGCCGCCGATCCCTTCGAACTTGCGGTAAAGCTCCAGATGCGTCGGAGCGTCACTGGAGGGGCGGAGCTTGCCGTCCACCACATTGCCGTTGAGATCGAGAACCACAATGTCATCCGCCGTCATTACGTCGTATTCCACACCGCTGGGCTTGATGGCAACAAGCCCGGTTTCACGGTCAAATTCGCTGACATTGCCCCATGTGAAAGTGACAAGTCCGTACTTCGGAAGCAGGAGATTGGCTTTCAGGACACGTTCCTTCAGTTCCCTTATCTCCATATTACATCACCAAGCATAAGCTCCTTTTCCAGAGCGTAAATATCGGTCGCTGCATTGATGGAAACAAACTCGATGCCCATGATTCTTGCGAAATCACGCAGTACATCCGCATTGATCTCGTAGGACAGCGTCGTGTGATGTGCACCGCCTGCAAGGATCCAGCATTCCATACCGGTGAGGAAATCGGGTGCGGGCTTCCACATTACTCTTGCAACAGGAAGATTCGGCATACTCTGGAAGGGCTTTACGCACTCCACATCCTGTGCGATCAGACGCATTCTGCCGCCCATGTCGATCAGGGAAACCGCAATTGCCTTGCCTGCAAGACCTTCAAATACCAGACGTGCCGGCGGTTCCTTGCCGCCGATGCCGAGGTGATGTACCTCAATTCTCGGCTTGGTTGCTGCCACAGTCGGGCAAACCTCCAGCATATGGGAACCAAGAATCAGCTCATGCTGATAATCATAGGTGTAGTCCTCCATGAAAGAGGTTGCACCATCGGGATACATCGCCTTGATAATGGCAGTCATGCCGGCTGTCTTCCAGTCGCCCTCGCCGCCGTAGCCATAGCCCTTGGACATGAGGTGCTGTGTTGCAAGACCGGGAAGCTGACGCATTCCATGCAGATCCTGGAAGGTATTGGAGAATGCCATTGCACCCTCTCTGACAAGAATACGCTCCATGGCGATTTCTTCACGAGCCTGATAACGAATTTCCTCGGTATCCTTCTCGTCAAAATCGTAAACCGCTGCATATTCGTCCATCAGAGCGTCAATTTCTTCCTCTGTTACCTGATTCATTTCCTCAACCAGATCGCCAACTGCCCAGGTATTTACCTGCCAGCCAAGCTTGATCTGTGTTTCAACCTTATCGCCCTCTGTTACCGCTACTTCACGCATATTATCGCCGAAACGAACGATCTTCAGGCTGCGGCTGAATGCAACGCCGACAGCGGCTCTCTGCCAGTCAGCAATCTTTGCCTGTACCTTTTCATCCATCCAGTGTCCTGCCACAACTCTGCGGGGTGTACGCATACGAGCACCAATGAAGCCGTGCTCACGGTCACCGTGTGCGGACTGGTGCAGGTTCATATAGTCCATGTCGATCTCTTCGTTCGGGATATAATCCTTAAACTGGGTGTGGAGATGCAGCCAGGGCTTCTGCAGTCTTGCAAAGCCGTTGATCCACATCTTGGACGGAGAGAATGTGTGACAGAATGTGATGATACCTGCACACTCGTCATCATAATTGGCTTCCTTGATGATGGCTTCGATCTCAGCGGGTGTTTTTGCTGTCATCTTGTATTCTACGGGGAACGGGAGCTTAAGACCGGCAACAATTACCTTGGAATCCTCCTCAACCTGCCGCAGGGTTTCCTCGCCATAAAGGGACTGGGAACCTGTAATAAACCAGAATTTCATATGAAATAACCTCCTTAATCTGCATTTGCAGTCACAGCCGCCTGTTCAACGGCAAGTCCTGCTCTGTATGCCTTCATGTATTCTGCAAAACCTTCTGCATCTTCACCGTAAGGATCCATGCTGGTACCGCTCATACCTGCGAAAACGCAGCGGTTCAGATAATCCGCAAGGCTTTCGCCCTTATCCTCTCTTGCCTGATATGCAGCAAGCAGGGCAATACCCCATGCACCGCCTTCGCTTGCGGAATCCATGAGCGTTACGGGAACGCCCAGTGCGGATGCCAGAAAACGCTGGCCGGTTACGGGGGACTTGAACAGACCGCCATGTGCATAAATTTTCTGCAGTGTAATCTTTTCCTCATTCATCAGAATGTCCATTCCGATTTTAAGCGTTGCCATGCACGAATAAATCAGGCTTCGCATGAGATTGGCGATTGAGAATTCCGAATTGGGAGTACGCATCATAAGCGGTCTGCCCTCTGTAAATTCGGTCACGTGCTCGCCCGAATAATAGTTGTAGCTTAGAATGCCGTCACAATCCGGCTTTCCGGACAATGCTGCGGCATAGAGCTTGTCATAAAGCTCCGCCTTTTTGACATCGGCACCGAACATCTTCAGTGTTTCGCCGAACATTGCGATCCACGCATCCAGATCCGTTGTGCAGTTGTTGCAGTGCACCATCGCTACGGGATGACCGCAGGGCGTGGTAACAATGTCGATCTGCTTGTAAACCGCCGAAAGGTCACGCTCCAGTACTGCCATTGCAAAAATGGACGTGCCGGCGGAAATATTACCCGTGCGGGGAGCGATGCTGTTTGTGGCAACCATACCTGTCTGTGCGTCACCCTCGGGCGGACAGAACGGAACGCCTGCCTTGAACGTACCGGTGGGGTCAAGCAGTCTTGCACCGACTTCCGTCAGTGTGCCCGCACATTCACCCACGGGAACGATTGCAGGAAGCACGTCGGCAAGATTCTGCGTGAATGGTGTGTTTTTCGTCAGATTTGCGAATTTCGCAAGCATTGTCTGATTATAATTTCCGGTTTCCGGATCAATCGGGAACATACCCGAACCGTCGCCGATACCGATCACCTTTTCCCCTGTCAGGATCCAGTGCACATAGCCGGCAAGCGTTGTCAGAAAATGCACACGGGATACATGGGGTTCATCGTTGAGAATTGCCTGATACAGGTGGGCAATGCTCCAACGCTGCGGAATATTAAAACCGAATTCCTTTGTGACTGCATCCGCAGCCTCCTCCGTCATAGTGTTACGCCATGTACGGAAGGGTACGAGGATCTGGTTGTCCTCGTCAAACGCAAGATAGCCGTGCATCATAGCGGAAACGCCGATGGAAGCGGTCGTTTCGAGTGCAACGCCGTACTTGGCTTTGACATCTGCCATTAATGCCGAAAAACAGCCCTGCATTCCCTTGCACACTTCCTCAAGGGAGTACGTCCAGATTCCGTTTTCGAGGCTGTTTGTCCAGTCGTAAGTACCGGCTGCCAGCGGCTTGGAATCCTCGCCGATCAGCACTGCCTTGATTCTTGTAGAACCAAACTCCATACCGATGGCGGTTTTGCCTGTTGTGATATGTGTGATCTGTGTCATTCTATCCATAGCTCTACCCCTTCTTTGGTGCAGCTGCTGTTTCCTCAGCAGGTGCAGCGGACTTGGACTTTCTGGACATTACAATACTCTGGATCACGAGGAACAGGCAGAGCATAGCTGCGATGGTGATACCCGTCCACCACGCCTGATCCAGACCAACGGAAGATACGATATTCTGAATCAGTGCCAAAGACATTACGCCGAACAGTGTGCCGATGATGTTGCCAACACCGCCTGTCAGCATGGTGCCGCCGATGATGGAAGATGCGATTGCATTCATTTCCGCACCGGATGCGTGGGATGCAGAACCGGAGCCAACGTGCATGAAGTATACAAAGCCGCCGATGCCTGCCAGCAGTCCGCAAAGCAGATAGGAAATAAACGTAGTTTTCTTGACATTAACGCCCAGCATGAGAGCACTCTGTCTGTTGCCGCCGACTGCATAGAAATTACGGCCGGTCTTTGTCCACTTGAGTACAAAGAACAGTACTGCTACAATGAGAAGTGCCACGATCACGCCGATTTCAATGTAAGCGTTCACATAGTTTCCTGCCTTGTTGACATAGCCCATGAAAGGCACGATGATACGGGTTTCCTTCAGTGCAACGAATTCCTCGTTCACAACGTTGAAGGGATTGGTGTTTACGATGGTCGTCATACCACGGGCAAAGAACATACCTGCCAGTGTTACGATGAAGGGCTGGATCTCAAGATAGGAGATCAGATAGCCCTGAACCAGACCGAATGCAAGACCGATACCGATGGAAATCAAAATCGCACCGATAACATTGCCGCCATGGTGATCAAGGAATACCGCACAGCACATACTTACGAGTGCTGTTACGCCGCCCACGGAAATATCAATACCGCCGGTGATCATAACAAGACTCATGCCGCAGGACAGAATGATCAATGCAGCGTTTGCATTCAGAATGTTGAAGAAGGTCTGGGGTTTCAGAAAGCCTTCGCCAAGGAACAGAATCGCACCCAGATACATGACGAAGAATACCACGATGGTGATGGATGTCAGCAGATTGGTATCCGTCAGGTTTCCGATTCTATTGCGTAATTTGTTTGAAAACGACATAGTTACTCCTCCATTTCATAATTGTAAGATGCATTCGGACTAAGCCTGCGTTTTTGCCGCTTTGCTGCCCGTGATTTTCTTCCACAGGGAAGATAACTTTTCTCTTACAACAGGTGCACTCAGAACTACCAGTACGATTACGACGATAGCCTTGTATGCGGAAAGAGCAGCGGACTGCACTTCCATCTTGTAAAGAGTCGTCGTGAGGAACTGGATGACATAAGCACCGAGAATGGAAGCTGTCATGTTGAACTTACCGCCGCCGAGTGCGTTTCCGCCCAGTGCAACTGCAAGGATGGCATCCATTTCAATGTCCTTTGCAATTACGGAATAGTTGATGGATGACAGACGGCTTACCTTGATGAATCCTGCCACTGCCACGCACAGACCGAGGATCACATAGGTGATGAACTTGATCATCTGGGGGTTCAGACCGTTCAGACGGGAGGATTTTTCGTTGATGCCGACGGACTGTACATAGAGTCCGAGATTTGTAAATTTCAATGCCAGTGCAATGACTGCCATGCACGCCAGAGCAATGAAGAAGGGCGTGG
>JAZOBK010000263.1:0-2493 GCA_045595985.1 Oscillospiraceae bacterium | reverse complement strand
ACCGGTTCCATCGGTATGCTCGCATCTGCATCCCTCGGCTCTACCAAGAGAGGTATGTATGAACCGATTCACGGCAGTGCGCCGGATATTGCAGGCAAGGGCATTGCAAACCCGATTGCAACCATTCTTTCTGCTGCCATGATGCTCCGCTACTCGTTTGATCTGGACGCAGAGGCACAGGCAATTGAGGATGCGGTGGATAAGGTTCTGGAAGCGGGCTGGAGAACTGCTGATCTCGTTGGTGACAGCGGCGTAACTGCACTGTCCACAACCGAAATTACGGACAAGATCATCGAGGCGATCGCATAATGGATACACTGGAGCGTCTATATCAGAAAACACTTGTGTTTTCGGTGTTTGGTCAGCTGCGGAAGGATCCTGTTGTGAATGCTTTTCTGACGCTTATGAAATCCTGCGATGATGAGTCGCAGGATCATGAGGATTTTCTGCAGTCCTATGCAGGATTTGTCTCCGCACTTTATCGGAGAAATACGCAGAACTGGACTTCCTATCTGACGGATGCGGTGTTGTCGCTTGAAACCTGCTGTATCAGATTCACTGTGAAAGGGAAGGAAATCCCTGCATTAATGCAGGAAGCTGCTCGTTTTGAACTGGGCGTTCTTTCAACGATCGCTGCAATGAGTCCATCCGATTTTGCTGACTATGCAGGCTGTATTCCGCTGCCCAAATGGGATGCGAGTCCGATCAATCTCCAGAACCTGTATTTTGAACGTCTTAACAACATTCATAAATATGGCTACGGTGACTACGCAAGATACAGAATGTTCCGGCTTCAGCCGGATGACGGTAACGAGAATGGTTTCATGTTGAAGCCGGTCAAGTACCCCGATGCGGTTTCTTTGCATGATCTGATCGGTTATGGAATGCAGCGTGAACAGGTGATTGCCAATACAAAAGTCCTGCTTCGAGGCAAGAAAGCGTCCAATGTACTTTTGTACGGAGATGCGGGAACAGGAAAATCTGCCACCGTCAAAGCAATTGCGAATGCTTTTTCCGATCAGGGCTTGCGTCTGATCGAGCTTGGCAAAGAGGAATTGCATCTGCTGCCGAAGCTGCTGGATGTTCTTGGCAGCAACCCTCTGAAATTTATTCTGTTCATTGATGATCTTTCCTTTCAGGATAACGATGATGATTTCAGTGCACTCAAAGCAGTTCTGGAGGGCAGTGTAGCGGCAAGATCGCATAACACGGTGATATATGCAACCAGCAACCGCCGTCATATTGTCAGAGAAACATTCTCGGCAAGAGAGGGCGACGAGGTGCATCGTCAGGATACCATGCAGGAAACCATTTCGCTTTCTGAGCGATTCGGTATCAGAATTTATTTTGAAAAACCCAAAAAAGATTTGTATCTGGAAATTGTATACGGATTGGCACAGCAGTACGGGTTGACCATGGACCGTGAAACGCTTGCGTTGGAGGCAGAACGTTTTGCCCTGCGTAAGAGCGGAAGATCCGCAAGAGCCGCACGGCAGCTGATTGAACAGCTCAGTGCGTCCGTAGAGGATAAGGAGTGATTGCAATGCTGACGCTTGATAAAATCTATCATGCAAGCTATGTATTAAAAAATGTCATCCGTGAAACGGACATGATCCATGCACCGAAAATCTGTCCGAACGCCAATGTTTATCTCAAAACGGAGAACCTGCAGATTACCGGTTCATTTAAGGTGAGAGGTGCTTATTATAAGATTTCACAGCTCAGTGACGAGGAAAAGAAAAAAGGTGTAGTTGCCTGTTCTGCGGGCAATCATGCACAGGGTGTGGCACTTGCCGCACAAAAAAACGGTATAAAGGCGACCATTTGTCTGCCAGACGGTGCACCCATTTCAAAGGTGGAAGCAACCAGAAGCTATGGTGCGGACATCTGTCTTGTTCCCGGTGTGTATGATGATGCTTATCAGAAAGCACTTTCCCTGCGTGACGAAATGGGCTATACAATGATTCATCCGTTCGATGATGAATTTGTCATTGCCGGACAGGGCTCCATTGGTCTTGAAATCATCAACCAGCTGCCGCAGCTGGATGCTGTCGTAGTACCGGTTGGCGGCGGCGGACTGATTTCCGGTGTTGCCTTTGCACTGAAGTCCCTCAATCCCAATATCAAGGTTTACGGTGTACAGGCAAGCGGTGCACCTTCCATGGTGCAGTCACTGGAACAGGATGAGATCATTTGTCTTGATAAGGTCGGCACGATCGCTGACGGTATCAAGGTGAAGGAACCCGGTGTGAATACATTCGAATATTGCCGCCAGTATGTGGATCAGATCGTGACTGTTACGGATGACGAAGTTTCCTCTGCGATCCTTGCACTGATCGAACAGCATAAGCTCATTGCCGAAGGTGCGGGTGCCGTTGCAGTAGCGGCTGTTATGTTTGATAAACTGCCCATTGCTGGAAAGAACGTTGTATGTTTGGTATCCGGCGGTAATATTGATGTTACTATCCTTTCCAGAGTCATCAAGAGAGGTCT
>JAZOBK010000262.1:0-8110 GCA_045595985.1 Oscillospiraceae bacterium | reverse complement strand
GACTACGATCGGGACATAAAGGGCAAGCATCTGATACGCCTCAGAGCGGGTGTCGGTACAGGCAAGAACTATTGGGTGCGGCATCTCCCTGATCAGCATCCCGACTTGCAGATTTCGATGATTATGCAAGAGCACAGGCTTACAGCTCTGAGCTGTATAACGACAAGACTCGCTGGGCAAGAATGTCCCTGATGAACACCGCAGGTGCAGGCATCTTCTCCGCCGACAGAAGTGTTGCGGACTACGCAAGAGATATTTGGCATCTGTAAACGTTTACAGGGGATGTTTCGCAGGGGGATCTGCAAAGCTTCCTGTGAACTTCACAGGACACAAGAAATCACCTATGAAGTCCCCGTCCGCATAGCGGGCGGGGACTTACAAATACACAGGAGTTGAAACCACGAGCCATTTATTTGACAGCTGGGCACAGAGCCTGTGCTGGCGATACGTGCGGGGGAGAGCGTGTGACAGGAAAAGTTCAGCACACACGCTGGACGCATGGCAAACCGCATGACGCTTGCAAGCAGAGCGTCATTGCTATTGAAAGTAATAAATACACAGGAGTTGAAACCATGAGCCATTTATTTGACAGCTGGAATGCTGCATATAAAACGCCCTTTGGTGCGGTGAGAATTGGTAAGGAGTGCCGTTTTTCTCTGCGTCTGCCGAAGGAGGTACATCCCGATTATCCGCCCGTTCTGGTGCTGTTCCGCACGGGCTTCAAGGAACGTTTTCTCAATCTTCATCTCGAATGTGAGGAGGAAGACTGTAATGTGTGGAGCACCGGCTTCCACCCGAAATATGTCGGTGTGCATTATTATTATTTCGCCTATACCGTCGGCGGACAGCGTCAGTATGTCAAGCGTGTGGACGGACATATCGGTAATCTGGGTGAAGGCGACTTGTTCCAGCTGACCGTCTATGCGGAGGATTACAAGACGCCAGAATTTCTCAAGGGCGGCGTGATGTATCAGATCTTGCCCGACCGATTCTGCAAAAGCGGCAAGGTACATGAGAACATTCCCTACGGCAGGGTGATCCGTGAGGATTGGGGCGGCACGCCCTTTTATAAGCCCGATGAGAACGGTCATGTCTGGAACAACGACTACTTCGGCGGCGACCTTGAGGGCATCCGCATCAAGCTCCCGTATCTTGCGGATCTCGGTGTGACCTGCATCTACCTCAACCCCATCTTTGAATCCCACGAAAACCACCGCTACAACACCGCAAATTACCGCAATGTTGATCCGCTGCTTGGTACGAACGAGGATTTCCGCACTCTTTGTGCGGAAGCCAAGAAATACGGCATCAGTGTGATTCTTGACGGCGTGTTCTCTCATACGGGTGCGGACAGTGTGTATTTCAACAAGTTCGGCAGATACGATACCGTCGGTGCATTCCAGTCGCAGGACAGTCCCTACTTCAAGTGGTACACCTTCTGGAATTATCCGAATGAATATGAAGCATGGTGGGGTATTGACACCCTCCCCAATGTCCGTGAGAATAACAAGGATTACACGAGCTACATCTGCGGGGACGGCGGTGTGCTCGATTACTGGATCTCCCTCGGTGCGGCGGGCTACCGTCTTGACGTTGCGGATGAGCTGCCGGATGAATTCCTTGACAATCTCAACAAGGCGGTCAAAAAGCACGGCAGCGAAAAAATCGTCATCGGCGAGGTATGGGAGGACGCCTCCAACAAGGAAAGCTACGGCGTGAAACGCCGCTATCTGCTGGGCGATCAGCTTGATTCTGTGATGAATTATCCGTTCCGTGATGCGATCATCGGCTATATTAAGGGAATGTCCGCACATGAATTCCACCTGCGGATCATGGGCATTCTGGAGAATTACCCCAAGCCCTCCGTGGATGTGCTGATGAATTTTGTGTCCACGCATGATATTGAACGTGCCATCAACCGTTTTGGCGGCGAAGGGTGCGAGGACAAATCCAAGGACTGGATGGCGGAGCGTTACCTCAATGAATTTGAGTACGCACAGGGCAAGGCGATGCTCAAATCTGCCATGGCACTTATGTTCTTCCTCCCCGGTGTGCCGAGCATCTATTATGGTGATGAAGCGGGACTGCAGGGCTACAAGGATCCGTTCAACCGCCGCTGTTATCCGTGGGGCGGAGAGGATATGGAGCTGATTGCCTTTGTAAAGGAACTGGGCAGGATCCGCAAAGCATATAAGGTGTTCAAAAATGGCAGAATGCATTTCCTGCCAGCTCCGGAGGATGTGATGGCGTTTGTCCGTGTGCAGGAAACCGCCGGTGTTGCCGTGCAGATCTATGTCAATCGTTCGTCCCATGAGCAGACCGTGGAATTCTCTCCGTGGCATGAGAATTATGTCTTTGAAACATCCGAACGCAGCGTGATTTCCGACAACACGCTGAAGATCGGTGGATATGATTATGCGGTCGTTGTCTGTCGTAAACAGAATGCCTCAATAAAAGAAGCAGATAATTAGAAACACAAATGCAGTAAATTTCGTTTACCTATTGACAGAGGATGGTAAATATGGTATAATGTACTTATCATGACATAGGAGGAATGTGCTGTGGCAAAAATCAAGAAAACAATGAATGATATGGACAAGGCTTACAAGATTCTTGAGGACGCGGAGAAAAAACGCAGCCGGAATAAGAATGATCTGCTGATGTTTTTTGCGGGACTGCTGATGTTTGCAGGCGGTGTATTCATGATTCTTCAGAATATCATTGTACGCACTTCCTGGGGCACTTCGTTCTACCATATCGGCAGCTGGGCTGTTCCGAATGGTATGATCATGCTGCCCGTGCTGATCGGTATCGTGATGCTGTTTGTGATGGATAAGAAAATTTTCGGCTGGATCGTGTTCGGACTGGGAATTCTGTTCATCCTGCTTACGATCATCATGAGCGTGCAGATCTCGTGGAAAACCTCGAATGCGTATATGTTCCTTGTGATGTTCGGTCTTGCGGCGGCAGGCGGCGGTATGCTGATGCGTGTCTTGTTCCGAAAAGACTGATGCGACTGAATATGTAAAAAAAGCCTCGCTTTATGCGGGGCTTTTTGTATATTCTTTTCAGTAAAAATACTTGACATTATCCATAAAAAATGATAGAATTAAATTGTTGAAAAATGGCAGGAACATTCCCATAAGGCATACAAAAGAATGAAAATCAAATGGGTTGCCGCAGCACCTGCCGTATGCTGCGTCTGCACATACCTGCCAATTCTTACGGCAAATACATAAAATGAGGAGTTTATTATGTTAGACGTAATCACAAACTTTCTGGGTTCCATTCTGGGTGCAATCCCTGCAGTGGTTATTGCGATCCTCCTGCTGGTTGTCGCATTTATCGCTGCAAACATTGTCAAGTCCCTCGTTCTGAAGCTGTTCGGTCTGATCAAGGCTGACGCACTTCTGGCGAAGATCGGCGTTAAGGATGAAGCTGCAAAGAGTGCAAAGAATTTTGTTGCAAAGCTTGCTTATTTTGTAACATTCCTGCTGTTCCTGCCCGGCGTTCTTGACAAGCTGGGTATGCAGAGTGTTTCTGCTCCGATCACAGGTCTGGCAAACAGCTTCCTGTCCTTCCTGCCGAAGCTCGTTGCTGCAGGCATCATCCTCGCAGTCGGCATCTTCGTTGCAAACATCGTGAAGGATCTGCTCCTGCCCCTGCTCAAGGCTACCAAGATCGACAAGCTGCAGGAAAAGAGCGGCATCAAGACAAGCGAAAAGGCTTCCTTCTCCAACATCCTTGCAAGTGTTGTTTATGGCTTCATTCTGCTGGTTGTGATCACATCCGCACTTGATCAGCTTGGCATTGCAGCAATTTCCAATCCTACCAATGCAATCGTTGCTTCCATTTTCGCACTCATTCCCAACGTGCTCGGTGCAATCGTGATCATCGCTATCGGCGTATTCATTGCAAAGCTCGTTGCAGGTCTGCTGGAAAGCCTGCTGGCAGGTGTTGGTGCGGATTCCCTGATCGAGAAGATCACAGGTACTCCTGCTAAGAAGGTTGTTCTGTCCAAGGCAATCAGTGCAGTTGTAAAGTATCTGGTAATCGTGATCTTCCTGGTACAGGGCGTGAACGTTCTGAACCTGCCGGTTCTGACAGGCGTTGGCGAGGTTGTTCTCGGCTATGTACCGACTGCAATCAGCATCGTTCTGATTCTCGGCATCGGCATCTTTGCTGCTAACACAGCAGAATCCGTTATCGCAAGCAAGTTCCAGAATGCTAAGGCAACTGCTTTCATCGTAAAGATCGCAATCTATGTTGTTCTCGCATTCCTGTGCCTGAGCCAGCTCGGTATTGCAAACAAGATCGTTGAGGGGACATTCATTCTCATCGTTGCAGCAGTTTGCGTTGCTTTTGCAGTTGCATTCGGTATTGGCGGCAAGAACTTTGCAGCGAACAGACTCGAAAAGCTGGAAAAGAAGATCGACAGCAACGATAAGTAATTTACAGCTGTCACACATCCTATATTTGATTTTCATTCGTAAAGAGGAGCATCCGATGGATGCTCCTCTCATTTTTATGAGTTGCCCCCGCTGTCCCCCAAAAATCGTCTGTTTGAAATTAGTAGCAGAGCAACATCCGGACGGTGTTTTTGGGGCTTTGAATGCGGTTTTTTGTGCATTCCTACAAAAATTGAAATCTTTGTAAAGTGACTTGACTTTCCATAGGTTTTGTGGTATACTATAGAAAGTAAAAAAGCTTTACAAGCAGGGAGGTTTGGCAGTATGGCGAAAAACTTATCACTCGTGCTGCTGCTCGACTGCTACGGAGAGCTTCTGACTGAGCGTCAGCGTGACATTGCGGAGCTGTATTTCAACGAAGATCTGTCACAGACAGAAATTGCCGAAACACGGGGTATTACCCGTCAGGCAGTGCGTGACAGCATCTGCCATTCGGAACAGACGCTGCTTGAATTAGAAGAAAAACTCGGTATGGCAAAGCGTATTACCGCAATGCGTGATTGTCTGGAAATGATTTCACAGCACTGTGAACAAGGGGATGCCCCCGAACAGTCGCTTTCGGAAATTGCACAGCTTGCTCAAAAAGGGCTGCTGTTACTATAAATCCCATAGAAGGAGGGTCTGCACATGGCATTCGAAGGACTTTCGGAAAAGCTCAATCAAGTATTCAAAAAACTCAAGTCCCACGGCAGACTGACGGAAACCGATGTCAAGGAGGCCATGCGTGAGGTGCGTCTTGCACTGCTCGAGGCGGATGTCAGCTACAAGGTCGTTAAGGACTTCGTGGCAAAGGTTTCTGAGCGTGCGGTCGGCGAGGAAGTGCTTTCCAGCCTGACGCCCGCACAGCAGGTGATTAAAATTGTAAACGAGGAACTCTGTGCCCTCATGGGTGATGCGAATGAGCGTATCAATATGCCCTCCAAGCCGCCGTGCGTGATCATGATGTGCGGTCTGCAGGGTTCGGGTAAAACCACACACGCTGCAAAGCTTGCAAAATTCCTCAAGGATGAGGGACACCGTCCGATGCTGGCAGCCTGCGACATCTATCGTCCTGCTGCGATCAATCAGCTGCAGGTCGTGGGTGAACGTGCCGGCGTGAAGGTGTTTGAGATGGGACAGATTGATCCTGTGATCATCGCTAAGCAGGCACTGCGTTATGCGAAGGACTACGGCCACGATATTGTGATTCTTGATACCGCCGGCCGTCTGCATATTGACACGGAGCTGATGGATGAGCTTCGCAACATCAAGGCAGAAACACAGCCGCATGAAATCATGCTTGTCGTTGACGCAATGACCGGTCAGGACGCCGTCAATGTGGCGAAATCCTTTGACGATGCACTCGGCATCGACAGCGTACTGATGTCCAAGCTCGACTCCGATACCAGAGGCGGTGCGGCACTGTCCGTACTTGCGGTTACGGGTAAGCCCATCAAATTTGTGGGTATGGGCGAAAAGCTTGACGAATTTGAAAAATTCCATCCCAGCCGTATGGCTTCCAGAATTCTCGGCATGGGCGACGTTCTGACGCTGATCGAACGTGCGGAAACGGTAATTGACCATAAGGAAGCCGAAAAGCTGACCAAGAAGCTGCAGGAGCAGAAATTCGACATGAATGATCTGCTCGATCAGCTGCGTCAGATCCGTAAAATGGGCTCGCTCAAATCCATCGTTTCCATGCTTCCGGGCGTGGGTGATAAGGTGAAGGACGCAGATCTTGACGATCGCCAGTTCTACCGTCTGGAGGCGATGATCACTTCCATGACAAAGGCGGAGCGTGCAAAGCCGTCCATCATCAATCCGTCCAGAAAACGCCGTATTGCGGCAGGTTCCGGCACAAAGGTGGAGGACGTCAACCGTCTGCTCAAACAGTTTGAACAGATGCAGAAGATGATGAAGCAGTTCTCGGGCGGCAAGAAAACCAAGATGATGACACGCCGTGCCAGAAAGCAGCTTGCCGGAATGAATTTCGACAAGATGAACGGCATGGGCGGCGGAATGCCGCCGCTGGGCTTCTGATTTTGGAGGAATGTGACATGGAAATCTTGGCTGCAATTATCACGGCATCGGTTGGTGTGTACTGCATTTCTGCTGCTTGGGGAAATTGGGAGTGGTTTTACAACAATTGGAGAGCACGAGGATTTGTGAAATTTTTAGGAAGAACCGGTGCAAGAATTTATTATGCGGTTCTGGGCATTCTCTTTCTGGCTATAGGTTTACTCGTGCTTTTTGCCAAGTTTTTTTATCATTGATTCAATGCGGTTCCCCGCTTGAATATAGATATTTTATCCGTGGAGGTGAAACAAAAATGGCAGTAAAAATCAGACTGAGAAGAATGGGCGCAAAGAAGGCTCCTTTCTATCGTATCGTTGTTGCTGACTCCAGATACCCCAGAGATGGCAGATTCATCGAGGAGATCGGCTACTATGATCCGACAAAGGAACCGAGCGTTGTAAAGGTGGATTCTGACAAGGCTAAGGACTGGATCGCTAAGGGCGCACAGCCGACAGATACTGTTAAGACCATCCTGAAGAACGAGGGCGTTCTGTAATAGAACAGCGGAGCGGAGGTAGAAGCTTTCGGGCTTCTATTCTCTGAAGCTCGCCTTCGTACAAATACTAAGGAGTAAAAATCATGAAAGAATTATTATATAGCATCGTGGCGGGTCTTGTGGATAATAAGGATGCCATTGAAATCACAGAGGACGCTCCCAACGAGGAGGGCGTGGTTGTATTCCATCTGCACGTTGCAGAGGATGATATGGGCAGAGTGATCGGTAAGCAGGGCAGAATTGCAAAGGCAATCCGTACCATTATGCGTTCCGGTGCTGCAAAGAACGGCATGGATGCCATTGCAGTGGAAATCGGCTGATGGGGCACTGCATGGAACAGAAAAAATTCTTAGAAATAGGGAAAATCACAAACGTCCATGGATTGCGGGGGGAAGTTAAAGTTATCCCTTGGTGCGATTCTGCGGCGTTTTTGTGTTCTTTTGAAACCCTGTATTTGGACAAGGGCAGAAAGCCCGTGGAGGTTCTGCGTGCCAGAATTTTCAAGAATATGGTCATCATGGAACTCGAAGGCTGTACAACGCGTGAACAGGCGGAGGCTCTGCGTGGACAGGTGCTGTATATGGATCGTGATGAGGTAGAGCTTGACGAGGGATGTTATTTCATTCAGGATCTCATCGGTCTGCAGGTGAAGGACGCTGATAATGACAGAATTTACGGAACGATCCGTGATGTGCTGGAAACCGGTGCAAACGATGTCTATGTCATCCGCAACGAGGACGAGAAGAAGGAATACCTCGTGCCGGCGATTCCCGATGTCATCGTGGAAACCAGTCTGGAGGATGGCGTTATGACCATCCGTCCGCTGAAAGGACTGTTTGACGATGCGGATTGAGATTGCAACGCTGTTTCCGGAGATGTGTGAAGCGGTTCTGTCCGAGAGCATCATCGGCAGAGCAAGAAAAGCCGGTGCGATTACGGTAAATTGCCATAATATCCGTGACTACACCCTTGACAAGCACCGCAGGGTGGATGATACCCCCTACGGCGGCGGTATGGGCATGGTTATGCAGGCAGAGCCGCTCTACCGCTGCTGGCAGGCAGTCTGCGAACAGCTTGGCGAACGCCCCCA
>JAZOBK010000261.1:0-3159 GCA_045595985.1 Oscillospiraceae bacterium | reverse complement strand
AATTTTTGGATAACCTGACGAAAAATCTGACTGTGCAATATACGCACAATCTTTGTGCGGTATTGCCTTTATTTTACTGTACCATCAACGTCAACAACGGACGCTTCGGGGTTCTTTTTGTTATAAACAACAGTCACGCTGTCCCCGACGGTAAGCGTAGTCGGTTTCTCATTTGTTCCCATAGCGGTTACAATCTCACCGGTTTCGGGGGATGTAAAGGTGCAGGTTATGATGAATCTCTGGTGAGCTTCTCTGACAAGTGCACGTCTGCGATTACGAGATCTGGTACGGATCATAGACATCACCTTGAGTGCCTCCGGAGAGAATACATCTTCAGCACGCTGAACCTCTGTCATGTTGGTGATCACGCCGGTAACGATATTTTCTTTACGATAGAATGTCAGCACAGAGTAGATGACAAGAATCGTCGGAATTGCAAAGAAAAGGCCCATCAGCAAAACCATTATCGCAGGGAGATAGATGACTTTTGTAATCAGAGACTCAAACAGCATAAGGTTTGACTTTACCTCACCCGTCTGAGGATTGTAGAAAACCTCGATGTTATCCCCGATTTTTTTAAAGAAAACATCGTCCACAGACCGTTCTATTGTTTTGCCCTCGTATTCAAATTGGACCAATGCACAAGTTGACTCCGAGAAGGCTTTCACTTGTGCATCCACAAGCACAAAGCCGACCGGCGGTTCGACAGGCACATCATTTGCAGCTGCACGAGTGAACATAAATACGCCCGCTCCCAGAAGCAGCAGGGAAAATATTATCATGACAACAAGCGAAACTGTTCTACTTTTCATAGGCTTCTCCATTCATTTCCCGAAATCATCATATGTCGATCACAGAGGCGGCAGGTGCTTTTTTGTGATAATAGACCGGCACGCTCTGACCAACGCTGAGCGTCAGAGGGTGTTTTGTGGTTGTGCTGATCGTCACAGGTACTCCGGTATCCGGAATGGTAAAGGTGCAGATCACCGTTTTCAGATAGTTGCCGTTTGAGGCGACATTCTCTGTGATCTCGACGATCGTACCGGAAATGCGGTTTTCCTCACGATACAGGGATAATTTTTTGACTGCGTACAGAATCGCCGCAAGGACGATACCAACGCCGATCAAAAAACAGGCAATGGCGGGGATATAGAAAAAGTTTGTGATTGCTGTTTCAATATCCGAGAAATTACTCTTTACTTCATGAGTTGCAGGGTTGTAGCAGATCTCAGCGATCTCCCCTGTTTTCAAAAGCGGATTGCCCTTTACCGTGTGGGTGATCGTTTCTCCGTCATATTCAAACCTTACGTCTGCCGTATAGTGGATATAAGTTACTTTTTTGCTGTTTTGGATTCCCTCTGTTTGGTAGGTGCCGGTGTTTACAACCTGTGCTTCCACCATTACAAATCCGGCGGGTGCTTCGGAAGGCTCCGTTGTGGGGACTTTGATAAAGATGACGTACCCGATCACAAAAAACGGCAGGGAAAGGCACAGTATGAACGCAGCGATGATGATAGCAGCTTGTTTTTTTGTCATAACATTTTGCCTTTCTTAAGCAGTGTGACTGTGGCAAAAATCGTCGGTTTATTCTTCTTCATTCCTCTTATCAATAATACGCTTTGCCTTGCCCTCATATCTCTGAATGGATCTGGGAGCAACGAGCGTTACCTTTGCCTGAATGCCGAGAACGGTCTTGAGCTTGAAGGCAGCGTCCTTTTGCAGACGATCCAGATCCGCAAAGTTCTCCAGCAGGGCTGTGTCATTGATCTCGATGCGGACTTCCAGATAATCCGTGTAGTTCTTTCTTGTCAGCACCAGCTCATAATGCGGCGAAATACCGTCGATCGTTGCCAGAACGCTTTCGATCTGTGACGGGAATACGTTGACGCCGCGGATCTTGAGCATATCGTCGCTTCTGCCCTGTACCTTTTCCATGCGGACATGGGTTCTGCCGCACTTGCAGGTATCGTAATGCAGACGGGTGATGTCCTTGGTGCGGTAGCGGAGCATCGGAATGCCTTCCTTTGTGAGCGTGGTGATGACCAGCTCGCCCTTTTCGCCGGCGGGCAGTACTTCGCCCGTTTCGCTGTTGATGATCTCCGGCAGGAAGTGATCCTCCGCAATGTGCAGACCGCAGCGGAATTCGCATTCGCCCGAAACACCGGGGCCCATCAGCTCGCTCATGCCGTAATTGTCCGTTGCAAACAGCCCGAAGCCCTTTTCGATCTTGTCACGCAGGGCGTCCGTACAGCCCTCGGAGCCGAACAGACCGATACGCAGATTCAGTTCGTCGTTGGAGATTCCCATATCATGGGCAACCTCGCTCATGTACATCGCATAGGACGGTGTGCTGATGAGAACGGTTGCACCGAAATCCTTCAGGATCATTGCCTGTTTCTGGGTGTTGCCGGACGAAATCGGAATAACTGCACAGCCGAGCTTTTCCAGACCGTAATGCAGACCGAGAGCACCCGTAAACAGACCATAGCCGAACGAGATCTGAGCTACATCGTTATCATTCACACCGACTGCCGCACAGAATCTTGCGACGCAGTCGCTCCAGTTGTTGATGTCGTTTCTGGTGTATCCCACGACTGTGGGCTTGCCCGTCGTACCGCTGGATGCGTGGATACGGACAATGTCCTTCATCGGTACTGCAAACAGTCCGTAGGGGTAGTTGTCACGGATATCCGCCTTGGTGGTGTACGGTATGTACTGGATGTCGGACAGGCACTTGATCTTATCAGCGGTAACGCCCGCTTCCGTGAGCCGCTTGTTGTAGAACGGGACGTTCTTCATGCAGTAGTCCACAAGATGCTTCAGACGTTCGAGCTGCAGGGCTTCAATATCCTTGCGGTGCATGGTTTCTATGTCTTTCTGAAAAAACACGATATTTCCTTCTTTCAATTTATTTTGCAAATAAAAATGTATTTTCGTATAACTTGCACGATTATACATATTATAGCATTTTTTCGCAGGGGTGTCAAGCATATCCAATCGGCAAAAATATACCGAAACTGTTGGTTTACAATAGAAGAGTGACAGTTCATAAAAAAAGGTAGCGGAAGCCCCCCGACCTGTGTTACAGTTAAGTTGCGAGAATAAAAGCAACAAGGAGAGAGCAACCGCTATGAATACTATAACACAAATAACCCGCCG
>JAZOBK010000260.1:0-3969 GCA_045595985.1 Oscillospiraceae bacterium | reverse complement strand
AGAAATGGATGCCCATCGTTGCTGCTTCCCAGACCGTTAAGGGTAAGGCAGAAGAACGTGAGCTTCTTCTGAGCTGGGTAAGCGTTGTGGATTATGAGTAATTAAGAGAAAACTCCCGACCTTGATGGTCGGGAGTTTTTTGTATAAGAAATCCCCGCCGGATGGCGAGGATCCTGTTTGCTATTTATCGCTGTTATCCTTGCTGTTCTTTCCACCCCTGAGCATCTTGATCACCTGGAATGCAAAGATTTCGAGTGAGATCAGTGCTGCAAGGCTGATTCCGAGGATCCACGGCAGGGAAAGACCGGACTTTTCATTGGAATCCTTGTCGTCCTCCTCGTCCTTGGCATCCTTCTTGTTGTCGGTTTTGTTATTCTTGGAAATTTCCTCGCCCTTTTCCTCGTCATAGGTCTGCTTGTCGTTGGAAGTTCCGCTGCCGCCGTCATTTGCAGCACCGCTGCCCGTGCTTCCCGCAATGATGCCGCCGTTCTGCTCACAGAGGTAGCCGGCGAGCCATGCAAGCGGGGAGTTCCAGTTGATAGTGCATTCGTTCACAGACCATGCTTCAATGTGATCCATGTAGCACTTCTGCGGAGCAATTTCTCCCTTCTTCCAACCGGAACCACGCACCCACGGATCCTGCATACCGGAATTCGGACCGCCGCAGAGTACACCGCAGGGAGCCTTCGGGAATTCCGAGGAAATCTGGTTCGACCACCATCTGTGGTGGGGATATTCAATGCTGTGTGTGCCATAGCCCGTGACATAGGAATAATCCATTGCATTTCTGCCCAGCAGATAGTCCATTGCACCCACAACGCCGTTGAGATAGTCCTTGTTTTCCGTTTCATCATATGCATACGCCATGATGATCGCATTGTCCGCAACAAAGGAGTTGGAGCCCCAGATATAGCCCTTATCGCTGTCATTGTAGCTCAGTGTGCTCTGACCGTAGGGGAGTCCGTAGCCCTGATTGTTTTCCAGTTCTACAAAATAATCTGCCGCATTGGAGAGATTCACCTTCAGCTTGGAGGCGTCACCCGAAGAAAGGGCATCCGAGTGCAGCACCATCGTCAGAGAGCCAAGAGAGGTGGTGTGTCCCCAGTCAAAGGAACCGACCGTGCCAACGGATTCTCCGCCGTCAAGGGAGGTGTATACGCCGAGGTAATGCTTGGAATCCTCCATATCCTTAGAGTAGCTCTTGTCGCCCGTTGTTGCATAGAGTTCGCAGGCTGCCCAGTAGAATTCATCCGTTGCATCGTCATCACCGTAAGCACCGCCGCCCACGGATTCGTCAAGGGGAGCATACATTGTCGGATGCTTTTTGGCAGCCTCATAGGCAGCCTTTGCAGCATCCAGACACTGCTTTGCAAATGCGGAATCATGCTCCTCCCAGAGTCTTGCCGCCTGTGCCGCACACGCTGCAAGGTTCAGTGTTGCCGCCGTCGTCGGAGGCTTGAGAATTCTCTGCTCTGTATCATCCGCGGGGGCAACTGCAAGTCCCGTCCACTTGATGTCATGTGCCTTGTGGTAAGCCATGCCTGCATAATCACCGTTCTGCACGATCATTTTGAGCATCCATTCCATCTCAAAGCGAGCTTCGTCCAGCAGATCGGGATAACCGTTGCTGTTTTCAGGCAGGAGCATTGTGCCGTCCTCATATGCCTGTGATGTTTTATTCATCGCCGCACGTTCATAGATATTTTGCAGAAGCCACAGCGAAATACCGCCGTTTACCGTGTATTTTCCGTGATCGCCCGCATCGTACCAGCCGCCCGAAACATCCTGCGTACCGCTGGAACCGCTGTAGCCCCATGTCTGTTCAATAGTGGCATTATCGGTTACATGACCTGCAGGACGTGCAAGGCTTGCCGCATCGCCGGAGGAAATATACTCTGCTTCAATCGGAATACCGCTGCGGTTCTGATAAAAGTAGTTCAGGGAATCGTAAAGCAGGTTGGAATAGGTATCGGTAATACCGATTTCAAATGTACGGCTGACCGCACCGTTTTCCGCTTCCAGATAGAATGTGCCCTCATTCTTGAAATCGGAGAAATCCAGAATATGTACCGTATCACCGGAATCGGCGTCGCCGCCGAAATATTCGGACTTTCCTTCGTAAACCGTCTTGCCGCTCTCGTCCTTGACATAGAATTCCATACCGGACTTATCCGTGCAGAGGAATGTTGCCTTCTTGGCAAGTTCGGGGAAGTACCCAACTTGATTTGTCAGAATTTCCGCACGCTGCCATTCTTCTTCGTGAACATAATCATGGCTGTTGTCCGTCATGTCGATCAGGCAGAGATTATCAAATTTGAGCTGTGTGCCGGCAGGGAAGCATACGGAGGGCGTATACTGACCGTTGCCGCCGAAATGGAATGTCCATTCACCCGTGCCGCTGACGGAATTTGCGTTTTCACCGTTGGAACCAAGATTGAATTCATAGGCAAAGGTGTTCCACTGATTCCCGTTGATGTTGACGCCCTGCCATTGGTGGTAATCTCCCCACTGACCGTTTGGCTGTGCGGATTTCAGTGCATTTTCGATATCCGCCTGCGTCCAGCTTTCGTTGTAGGTCATGTTCAGCATATTGCCGTTGCTGTGCCAGAGCTCGGCGTCGTCCCTCGTCATGTCGCCGATCTTGGAATACATCCATCCCGAATTGCTTGCCCAAACGCTGTAGGTCAAGCGATAGGTGTGACCGGAAACCAGCGTCAGATTTCTGTGTCGGAACTGGCAGTCCCAGCGATCCTCACCGCCGTTGGAAACACCGCCGGGATTGATCACGGTAATGTTGTAAGTGCCGCCGTCAATGGTAAATTCCATCTTACCCGTCATGGATTCACAGATGTGCCACGGCAGACCGGCACCCTCTGCAAAGTCGGATTGTCCCAGCAACTCGCCTGCGATCGCTGACATGGGCATGGCGTTTGCCAGAACGCCTGCAGCTGCAAGAGCATACAGTGCTTTTCTGATTTGTTTTTTCATAAGATCCTCCATCCTGTTGACACAAAGGAACGCTTTCCGATGCGGAAAACGTTCTTTGCTTTTTATACGATCTCTGCATACAGAGAAACGGTATCATGTTCTGTTTTTCTTACGAGCCACCTTGTTGGCATACATTTTAGCGTCTGCCTCATCAATCATATCCTGCAGATTTTCCTCTCCGGTAATGCTTCTGCAGACGTAACCAATACTTGCTTCGATCTCATACGGCTTTTCAGAGCTTGTGTTATATCTTGCAAGGTACTGCTCAATGTATTGGATATACTGTTCAATTTTTTTATCCGTGTAATATGCACAACCGATTGCCAAGAATTCATCGCCGCCGGTTCTTGCACAGATCTCATCGTTTTCAAAGCAGGTGTTCAGAGCATTGGCAAACACGGTAATGGCGTTATCGCCCTCAAGATGTCCGTAGGTATCGTTGATCACCTTCAGACCGTCAAGGTCGGCGGCAATCACAAGGAGCTTTTTGTCGCTGTTCTTTGCTTTTTGTACAAATTCAGCAGAATAGCGTTTGAATCCCTTGCGGTTGAAAATACCTGTGAGCGTATCACGAATGGAAGCCATATACAGACGCTGATGCATACTGTTAAAAATATTGCGAATGCGAACAAATTCCAGTGCATTGTTGATATTGCGGATCCATGTGTGATAGAATTCATCAAAGGCAAGCGGTTCATTTCCGTAGCCCATAGCACAATAGCCGAGGCATCGTTCGTTAAAATGCAGCGGTGTGAAGTATAATGTACGGGGAATGTCGGAGTTTTCAAATAATTCAGGGAGAAGCTCCGATCTTTGGAAAATTTCATCAACAAGCAAGGTAACGGTGTCCCTGCATTTGATCCGCAGCTGCATCATGTCGGTATATTTTTTATAATCGTCGCTGGTTGCTTCATTTTTTTCGTAATCATCCCATTGGTCACATAAACACAGATAGAAATCCTGCATATTGTGGATGAGGTA
>JAZOBK010000259.1:0-14893 GCA_045595985.1 Oscillospiraceae bacterium | reverse complement strand
GATGTAGGGAGTGATGCCCTTTACCAGAATCGGGGTACGGAATACACTACCGTCCAGAATTGCACGGATCGTGCCGTTCGGGGACTTCCACATCTGGGAGAGGTTGTACTCGGGCATTCTTGCAGCGTTGGGAGTGATGGTTGCACATTTTACTGCAACGCCGTACTTCTTGGTAGCCTCCGCACTGTCAAAAGTTACCTGATCCTTGGTCTTTTCACGGTATTCCAGACCGAGATCGTAGTATTCGGTGTTCAGCTCCACATAGGGAGTGATGAGGATGTCCTTGATCCACTGCCAGAGAATTCTGGTCATCTCGTCGCCATCCATCTCGACGAGGGGAGTGGTCATTTTGATTTTGTCTGCCATGGGAATTACCTCCATTATTAATTATTTAAGGGGAACTGATCGCTTTTGAAACTGCGGTCAGTTTCCCGATTATTTTTGAATTTTTCCAACTGTGGTTATCTCCCCACAATTACAAACCATATGATTCCAAGCACAACACCGGTGATATAGAGTATGATCTTTAGCTTTTGTCCTGTAATATCCGGAAAGAACTTCGGAAGAAAGTACCACAGAGCAAAGCCAATTGCGATACAAATGATCAGCAATCCAATATCCTCCGCTGAATCAATCCGAACACGGATGATACGCATCAGGGAATCTATTTTGCTTAATATCATCTTCTCTACCTCTCAATTACTTGAGATTCTCTCTTGTATAATCCAGCAGACCGCCTGCCAGCATAATGTCCTTGGTTCTGCCTGTCAGCTCGCAGAGCACAGGAATTTCCTTGCCGGTGGTCTTGTTGAGCACGATGAACTGTGTTTCGCCGGCTTCAACCTTTGCACGGATGTCACTGAGTTCCAGAACATCGCCCTGAGAGACGGCATCGTAATCCGCTTCGTTGACAAATGTCAGCGGCAGGATGCCTGCATTGACAAGATTTGCACGATGGATACGAGCGAAGGACTTCACGAGAACTGCCTTGATGCCCAGATACAGCGGAGCGAGTGCAGCGTGCTCACGAGAGCTGCCCTGACCGTAGTTGGAGCCGCCCACGATGATGCTCTTGCCCAGTTCCTTTGCACGAGTCGGGAATGCCTCGTCACATACAGTGAAGCAGTGCTGGGAAATCGCCGGAATGTTAGAACGCAGGGGGAGGATCTTTGCACCTGCGGGCATGATGTGGTCAGTTGTGATATTGTCCTCAACCTTGAGGGAAACAGGTGCTTCGATGGATGCTTCCAGCGGAGCAGTCTCCGGATAGGGCTTGATATTTGGACCACGCAGGATCTCCACATCCGCTGCCTCCTCCTCGGATGCGGGGAGTGCGATCATGTTGTCGTTCACTGTGAACTTCTCGGGAAGAACGAATTCAGGCATATCGCCGATCTCTCTGGGATCCGTGAGGTAACCTGTCACAGCGGAAATGGCAGCCAGCTCGGGGGATACGAGATAAATCTGACCGTCCTTGGTTCCGCTTCTGCCGAGGAAGTTTCTGTTGAATGTACGCAGGGAGATACCGCCGGAATTCGGGGACTGTCCCATACCGATGCACGGGCCGCAAGCGGATTCGAGAATTCTCGCACCTGCTGCGATCATCACGGACAGCAGACCCATGTCAGCCATCATGTTCAGCACCTGCTTGGAGCCAGGAGCGATGGACAGGGAAACATCGGGATGTACGGTCTTGCCCTTGAGGATATGTGCAACCTTCATCATGTCGAGCAGGGAAGAATTGGTGCAGGAGCCGATGCATACCTGATCAATCTTCAGCTTGCCGATCTCCTCGCAGCTCTTGACATTGTCAGGAGAATGCGGGCAGGCAGCCAGCGGAACCAGCTCGGAAAGGTTGATTTCTACGACTTCGTCGTACACAGCGTCAGCATCAGCGGACTGTTCTGTCCATACTTCGCCTCTGCCCTGTGCTTCAAGGAACTGCTTGGTAATTTCATCGGACGGGAAAATTGAAGTTGTCGCACCAAGCTCTGCACCCATGTTGGTGATGGTTGCACGCTCCGGAACGGACAGTGTTTTCACGCCTTCGCCGCAGTACTCAATTACCTTGCCAACGCCGCCCTTAACGGACAGACGACGAAGCACCTCAAGGATAACATCCTTGGCAGCAACCCACGGAGAGAGCTTGCCTGTGAGGTTTACCTTGACAACCTGCGGATATGTGATATAATATGCACCGCCGCCCATTGCCACTGCAACGTCCAGACCGCCTGCACCGATGGCGATCATACCGATACCGCCGCCCGTGGGAGTATGGCTGTCAGAGCCGATGAGCGTCTTGCCGGGAATTCCATAACGCTCCAGATGCACCTGATGGCAGATGCCATTGCCGGGACGGGAGAAATGAATGCCGTGCTTCTTGGCAACGGAGCCGATGAAACGGTGGTCGTCGGCATTCTCAAAGCCGTTCTGCAGCGTGTTGTGGTCGATATAAGCCACACTGCGTTCTGTGCGGACACGGGGTACACCCATAGCCTCAAATTCCAGATACGCCATAGTACCTGTTGCGTCCTGTGTCAGTGTCTGGTCAATGCGGATACCGATTTCCTGACCCTTGACCGGCTCACCGTCAACGAGGTGTGCACGCAGGATCTTTTCTGTTAACGTCAAACCCATTGTAATCAATCCTTTCAAAATGATATAGCTTTCCACTATACTTATTATTTTACTACAAAATGACCTCTTTGTCAAGAATTTCACAAGGTTTTTGCGAAAAACTGTTTATCGCAAGTGCGGCGGATCGCCGATGACATTTGGGCAAGCGGCAACAGGGTATGCAAAAAACGATTGACTTTTGTTTAGAGCAGAAATATCAATAAACCAACATAAATAACCCCCGACGCTTTGAAAGCGTCGGGGGTTTGTCATCATATCAGTCACCAAACGAAATTCCCAGATCTCTTGCCGCCAGAACCTCCTGACACTTGGGATCCACGAGCTTCTTCTTGCCTGCAATATCGCTGAGCTTGTTGGAGGTGATCTTGCCGTCCACGAGAGCTACCGTTCTGCCGAACTTCTCCTCGGCGATCAGCTTTGCGGCGTGTACACCGAACTGTGTGGCAAGCATTCTGTCATAGGCAGAGGGAGAACCACCTCGGAGCATATGGCCGGGCACGCATACACGAGCCTCGATGCCGGTGCGTTCCTCGATTTCCTTGGCGATGCGGTTTGTCGCATTGCCGTTTGCGGCACGGAGCTTTTCACGTTCCTTCTTCTTCAGAGCAGCCTCCTGCACATCATACACACCCTCAGCAACCGCCAGAATGGAGAAGGTTTTGCCCTTGACGCTGCGTTTCACCACGGCGTCGCAGACCTTTTCGATGTCATACGGAATTTCGGGAAGCAGAATAATATCCGCTCCGCCTGCAACACCCGCATACAGCGTCAGCCAGCCGGCTCTGTTGCCCATGATTTCGCATACCATGATGCGGGAATGGCTTGCGGCAGTCGTGTGCAGTCTGTCAATGGCATCGGTTGCAATGTCCACAGCGGTATGGAAACCGAAGGTCACGTCCGTGCCATAAATATCGTTATCAATGGTTTTGGGCAAACCGATGACGTTCAGTCCTTCGTCCGCCAAGAGCTTTGAAGTCTTGTGCGTGCCGTTGCCGCCCAGCGTCAGCAGGCAGTCCAGCTTTTCCTTGCGGTAGGTTTCCTTCATATTCTTGACCTTGTCCACGTTATCGTCGCCGATGACCGTCATCATCTTGAACGGCTGACGCTTTGTACCGAGGATCGTGCCGCCCTGCGTCAGAATGCCCGAAAAATCGGAGGGCTGCATCACCTTTGTCAGACCGTGAATCAGTCCGTAGTAACCATTGGAAATGCCTACAATTTCCACGTTTTCCTCACCCATGCGTTCGAAACACGCCTTTGCCACGCCACGGATGGTAGCGTTCAGACCGGGACAGTCGCCGCCGCTGGTCAGGATACCGATACGTTTTTTCATAATAATTCCTCCTTTATCAGATAGGTTCAGTTATACAATGTGACTGGGGGACAGCGTCCCCCTGTGAAAGTGCAGTTTTCAAAAACCGATGGCATATAATACGGAAAACCAATGCAGTACACTGCCACCCACCACAAAAATATGCCAGATGGAGTGCATATAATGGATTTTCTTTTTTACATAGAAGATAACGCCCAGAGAATAGAGAACACCGCCTATAATCAGTGTAACCAGACTGAACGTAGGTATGCCCTGATAGAGGGGTTTTACGGCAAGGATGATACCCCAGCCCATGAGAATGTAGCAGAATGTGGAGATTTTGCGAAACTTCTCCAGATTGATCGAGGACATTACAATGCCGAATACCGCCGCACCCCAGATGCAGCCGAAAATCGTCCAGCCGAGCCAGACAGGCTCAATGCAGCAGAGGGTGAAGGGGGTGTAGGTGCCTGCGATCAGCAGGAAAATGGTGTTGTGGTCAAGTATCTGAAAGACCTTTTTGGCAAGCGGAGGTACCAGAGCGTGGTACAGTGTGGACATAGTGTAGAGGATGATCAATGACGCTCCGAAGATCGAAGCGGAAACAACCTCCATTGCACCGCCGTTGATGGCACAGAATACGATCAGAATGACGCATCCTGCAACGGACAGCAGTGCACCGACGCCATGCGTTACGGAATTGAAGATCTCCTCACCAAGTGTGTAGGAACGTTTTGCTTTTGGGGGAGTGGCTTTTTTGCTCATCGTACGACCTCCTGTATGTGGAAAACTTAGCGGTTTGATTCTGCTTCCAGACGTTTTTGGAATTCCAGTGCCGTCATGGGTTTGCCGTACAGATAGCCCTGCACATAATCACAGCCAAGACTGCGAAGAATTTCGACCTGTGCTTCATCCTCAACGCCTTCGGCAATGGTTTCAATGCCCATGGATTTGGCAATTTTGATAATAGCAGAAACAATTTCTTTTGCAACGGTGTCAGTTTCGATTTTGGTAATGAATGAACGGTCAAGCTTGAGAAGCGTCAGGGGCAGCAGTTGGATGTAGCTCAACGAAGAATAGCCCGTGCCGAAGTCGTCCATTGCCAGCAGAACACCCAGTTCACGCAGGGCATTCATCTGCTGGATGGTGTAGTTCACATCACCCAGTGCAAGGCGTTCGGTAAGCTCAAGTTCCAGCCATTTCGGCTGAAGTCCTGTACGGATGAGCACATCCTGAATGTTGTCGCAGACGTTTTTCTGATAAAAGTCCTCGGACGTGAAATTGATGGAGATCACGATGGGGTTGAACTGAATCTTCTGCCAGAGGGCATTCTGTGCACAAGCCTCCTGCAGTACAAAGTGGCTGATTTCGGAAATCAGACCTGTCTGCTCGGCGATCGGAATGAACACATTCGGAGAAACCATCGTACCGTCGGGCTTTACCCAACGGATGAGAGCTTCCGCACCCATGGTTTTGCCGGTTCGAATATCCACCTTCGGCTGGTAATACAGCTGCAGCTGCTTGCCTGCGATGGCGGCAGCCAGCTCCTTTTCCATCTCACTCTTGTTGACGATCTCACGATGCAGAGCTGCATTGTAGCCCATCAGATAGGAAAGCTGGCCGCGTCCCATGGCAAGTGTGAATTCTGCGTGCTCCATGACTTCCTTAAAGCTGCTGCCGTCGTAGGGAATGCGTGCAAACGCCGCAGAGCAGCCCAATGCCGTTGTGGAGGAATCGCCCGTGGACAGATTTGCCATGTCAATGCGGATCCGCTCGATCGTACGCAGCGGCAGATTTTCATCGCCGTAATCCTGTACCAGCATAGCGAAATTATCCGCACTGAGTCTTGCGACCATGCCGCCCGGAGCTGTGTATTTACAGAGAATGTGGGCGAAATCACGCAGATACTTGTCACCCTTTTCGTAGCCAAGACTGTCGTTGATGATGTGGAAACGGTCAATGTCCAGCACGATGAGCCACGAGCTGGTGTTGGATTTTTTGCAGAGGCGATAGGTTTCCTCACCGTCCTGAAGGAGCTTGTTGCGGTTAGCGATTTCTGTAATATCGTCCATGAACGCAAGGCGTTCAATGGTAGCGTCCTTCAGCTTCTCGCTGGAAATGTCGATCAACGCACCGCCGATGATGGGGCCGCCGGTGGCGTTTGTAAGATTTTCCTGATAATGGTAGGCATACCAGACATACGGCTTGCCAGCGGAAGCACGAATACGGAATTCCATTGTCTGGGGCTTGCTGAGTGTATTGTCTTTTTTGGAGGAACGCATTTTGTTCAGATACTCGTCGAACAGGAAACGATCCTCCGGATGGAGCTTCTGACGGAACTCGTTGAATGTGATTTCATTATTGTCAATGCCCAGAAATACCTTTGCTTCGTCGGAAACGTAGTATACGTCATGTACGCTTTCGCACAGGAGAATACCGATGCCGGAAAGCCGCATGGAAAGTGCGTAGCGGCTTTCGGAAGCCGCAAGGCTCTTGGCGTAAGCGGTAAGGGAATGCTTTGCCTTCACAAGCTCGGTAGTTTCAAATCCGATGGTAAAGTAAAGCGAAGCCTTGTTATTCTGCTTGAGCAGGGAGGTGCTCCAGCTGATGTAGCGTTTATTTCTGTCAAAATCCAGCAGGGTGGAACGGTAAATTCTTCCGTTCAGTTCATCCGCAGCCGAACGTGGGCTGATTCCCATACTGTGGAACAGTGTACTCAGCAGCATGGCACTGTCGCCGGGTTCTTCGCTTTCACCGATGCCCAGAATTTCGTCCATCGCCTGATTGGTGTAGATGGTATTGAGGTCGTTCGTCCAGATCAGGGCGGGAGCGTCGAGGTTGCGGACGGTTTCGCAGATACGGGCAATATCGACGGAGCTGTGCCGGCTCTGATAATGGCGGAACAAGAGCACAAGGGCACCGGTCACGCCGATCATTACCAGAACATAGATACGAAGTGCGATATTTGCAGTTTCAGGCCGCTGATTCACGGAGGTGAGCACCCAGATGGACAGCAGTGCAAACGTCAGTTCGATCCATAAAATTACATTTTTTCTCATAACTTTACACTACGGCAGAGTGTCATCCCTCCTCATGATTGTTTCGCCCAGCCTTTCCGCCGTTGAAAAGCTGCGGCATTATCCCGAAACAAAGGCAATATGCATATGATCATTAAGCAGTATTGCATGAATCTCTACTCTATTATTATACCTTTTTTTATTTAAATTGTCAATGGGGAACAACGCTTTTTGCACCAGATTTTGCAAATATTGGAAATGCAATATTCCTCCAATTACAGAAAAATCTCCCTGAATGTCACTTCAGGGAGATCGCTGTAATTTTAGAGCTTTACGCCGTTAAGGCGGAGCAGTTCCTTTGCGGTAATGACGGAATCCACGCCCTCGGCATTTTTGATCGGGGCAAATTCACGCTGTCTGTCTACTTCAAAGGAAAGGCAGCTTTCCTGCATATGCACCATATCCAGCACAAGCTCCTCAAACTTGTAGCCGTTGGGCTCCTCAGGGGCAAAAGCCGTGCCGTTTTCGTCAATGTACGGGATCTTCTTTTGCACCACATGGATCGGCAGGCGATGACCGGAAATCTGTTCCAGACAATCCGTGCGGAACAGGTAGTTGAGGATCACGCCGTAGTTATAGGAAAGACGGCCGTCGGGTTCACGGTCGGTGATCATTTCTTTTGTCATTTCGTAGTATTCCACGATGGAGGGAGTGCCGTCTTCGAGGCAGAGCACGCCGATGCGTTCATTGGGATCCGCCTTGCTCACGACCTTGCCGCCGGAGGCTGCACCCGACAGGATGGTTGCCCCGATAAAGGCGGGATCGGCGATCCGCTGCAATACATTATCCACCGCAAAAACGTTCAGCCACTCGATGCCCTCACGTTTGAGCATGGGCAGGAAGCCTGCTGCTGCCATGGAGGAGAACCAACCGCCGTTGCCGTTGGGGGATGTAGCGATCCTGCCCTTTTCCTCCAGCAGGATGTTGCCGTTCATATCGACAGCAGGAGCCATATCCTGAATGAAGAAATGCACATATTCCTCATTATAGCCGAAATACTTCATTTCCTTTAAGAATGCACGGGTTTCCTCGTCGTTCTTTTCGCTGGTCATCACGAACAGCGGAACGAATGTGCCCGCACGGTCAACGACTTCCATGAGGTTGTTGATCAGGCATTCGAAAATATAGAGCTCACGGGTTTCACCGATATTGAGCATACCCTTTGGCTTGTCGCTGCCAAGGCGGGTACCCATACCGCCCGCAAGCAGGACTGCACCCACCTTGCCCTGACGGATGGCGTCCAGACCGGCATTTTCAAATTTTTCAAGGTTATTGCGGATCTCATCGAGCGTCAACGCACCGAGGGGTTCAAGCTTGCCACGCTTTGCTTCACCGTTTTTTTGAAAATCCGAAAACACATCGAGCAGTGATGTATCTAATTCTTCGATCTGGCAAAGAAGGGCTTCCTGTTCATATTCAGCAAGGTCATCATACCACCGCAGCAGATGAGTTTGTCCGCATACGGCTAATTTTTCTTTTGCCTGCGTGATATTCATCATAATGTTCTCCTAACATAAATAGTATGCAGAAAATATGCATACTCTATTATAGCACATACTGCCTGAAAAATCAAGTGGCAGAGCTGAAAATAAAACCCCCGCCAAAGGCGGGGGAACACATTGCTATGATTTTTCCGCAACGGCGTACAGATTGGTTTCCCATGCAGGAATATACAGTCTGTGGCGGATGTAGAGCTGATAATCGGGATTCAGGCGTTTTACCAGAAGCGGCAGCTCAAAAATATCCTCGTTGCGGTGATACATCGCCACCACAAGCTTGGGGGCGTGCTTCATGAGCGTTTGGGAAGCTCCCCAGAGTGCCTCACGTTCAAATCCCTCCACGTCCATTTTCAGCAGGGTTGCAGACTGCTTTTGCAGGATGCTGTCCACGCTGCGTGCGGGCATGAGCTGCCCATCGGGGGAAAGCACGGACTGTCTGCCGTTTTTGGAGTGGAACGGAAGCTCCGTATCCATGCACCATGCGGCACATTCGTAGGCACTGATGTGCTTCATACCGGATTCTTCGATGAAAGCGTGCAGCTTTTTGAAATTCTTCTTGTCCGGCTCTACCGCATGGATCGCAAAAAACTTGCCGTTTGTATATTCAAGCAGCTCACGGATGGTATCGCCGTTGTAAGCACCGAGATCCACAAAGGTTTCGTTGCGGGTGGGTTTGAGGATCTGGCGGTAAATATTCTCCGGTTCCTCCGTTACAGCGTCAAGGTAGCGGATGTTGCCGCTGATCTTGAACTGAATGACATTCAGATACACACGACGGGATTCATCATCCGCAAGACTTCTGTAAACCTCGTTGAGCTCATTGAGATGTTCCAGACAGTATTCGTATGTGAACAATCCCGAACCGATGACGGGAACATCGGGAACATAGAGCGTATGCTTTCTTGAAAGGGTGCGGATGTATTCCACAAGCTCCGGATATCCGGCGGCAAATGCCAGAACGATGACGAAATCATCCACCATTTCCTCTACTTCGGAGAGCTTGTGCACACGATAGCCCGCAAAGGAATGTCCTCTGACAAACTCATCACTTGCAAAAATACCTGCCACAGGGATCCCGTATTTACGGAATACGGACATGATTTTTAAGGCCCCGTCACCCATGCCGTAGATGAAGATGGGGCGTTTTTCGGCTTTCAGCCGTTCCCAGCAGGATTTTTTTTCGGTAATCAGGCTTTCCAGACCTGCTCCCTTCGGGGGGAATGCAGTGACATTCATGAGCAAGGCTCCTTTCGCAGAAAAAATGAATTATTACACATCACAGTCACAGTCTTCGAGAATCATATCGCGGCCACGGATGCCATAGCGGTCACGATGCTCGTTGATATAGGTATCGAGAAGCTCGGAAAAATCACGGGGATTCTTGATGCTGAACACATCCTGCACGGGTTCATCCGTGTCACGGCTGTAGATCGTGACCGTGCCGCAGCCGAAGATCCTCTGGAAAAACGGCAGTGACAGCTTCTTATCCGTGATCTTGTACAGGTCGACCTCCTCCTCTTTGAGGTTGAGCAGACCGGTACGGCGGATGATTTTTGTGGGTGTCAGAAAGTAACGGGTAAAGGAAATCGGCAATCCGAAGATCGTTCTTTTCTTATCCGTCCAGACGCAGTCCTTAATATCATTATTTGCCATAATTGTAACTCCTTTCCGTTACTGTGAAATTTTTTTTGCGAAGCGATTACAGTACAGCCTCCGTCACACCATTGCCCATGCTCACGTACTTGTCCGTGCCTGCCACGGAAACGGTGAATGTCTTGTCGGTTGCGGATGCCGTAACCTTGACGGCGTCGCCGCATCTTTCGGCTCTGATGGTGACCACGGGATTTGCCTCGCTGTCATAGATCACGGTTTCTGCGGACTTACCGTCTTCCAGACCGTAGATCACAGCGTTTGCTCCCTGCACATAGTCGTAGACAACATTCTTTTCAAACTGACCGTATGTCACGATGGAATTCGGCTTTGCGAGGATCGGCATCTGCAGGAAATTGCAGGTTCTGCGGACATATCTGCCGCCCTCGAATACTTCGCCGGTGATGATGTCCGTCCATTTGCCCTCGGGCAGGTACACATCGGCAGTGCCCTCGGCGTTCATGATCGGAGCACACAACAGATTGTCGCCAAGCATATACTGCTTGTCGAGATACAGACAGGCGGGATCGTCTGCATAATCAATAACCATTGCACGCATCATCGGCACGCCTGTTTCGGAAGTTTTGACAGCCTGTGAGAACAGGTATGGCATCAGTCTGCCCTTGAGCTTTGTAAAGTAACGCAGTACTGCACAAGCATTTTCGGGATTGTCGGGCGTATCCTCCTCATATGCCCAAGGCACTCTGTAGGAGGTCGAGCCGTGCAGACGGCTGTGGCTGGACATCAGACCGAATGCACACCAACGCTTGTAAACGTCGGGGGATGCCGTCTGTTCAAAGCCGCCGATGTCATGGCTGAAGAATCCGAAGCCGGAAGCACACAGGGACAGACCGCCTCTGAGGGTTTCGGCGATGGATGTGAATTCCGCAGTGCAGTCGCCGCCCCAGTGTACGGGGAATTTCTGACCGCCGACGGTAGCGGATCTTGCGAACAGGCAAGCCTTGCCCTTGCCGTAGATCTCCTCCAGCACGCCGAATACACACTTGTTGTAGAGGTAGGTGTAGTAGTTGTGCATTGCGATCGGATCGCTGCCGTCGAAGTATTTCACCTTGGTCGGGATTCTCTCGCCAAAGTCCGTCTTGATGGCATCCACGCCCATATGGCAGATCCTGCGGAGATTTTCGGCGAACCACTCACAGGCTGCGGGATTGGTGAAATCCACGATCGCCATGCCCGGCTGCCAGAGGTCGCACTGGAACACACTGCCGTCGAGGTTTTTAATGAAGTAGCCGTTCTGCATACCTTCCTCGAACAGTTTGGAACGCTGTGAGATATAGGGGTTGATCCATACGCAGACGCCCAGTCCCTTATCATGCAGGCGTTTGAGCATTGCCTCGGGATCGGGGAATTGTGCAGTATCCCACTCAAAGTTTGTCCACTCAAAGCCCTTCATCCAGAAGCAGTCAAAATGGAACATCTGCAGCGGAATATCACGCTCAAACATACCGTCAATGAAGGAATTGACAGTTTCCTCGTTATAATCGGTCGTAAAGGAAGTGGACAGCCACAGACCGAAGGTGTTTGCAGGGGGAAGTGCGGGCTTGCCCGTCAGATCGGTGTAGTTTTTCAGCACTGTCTGCAGATTTTCGCCGCCGAAGAAGTAGTATTCAAGCTCCTCACCGGGAATGGTCATGGACACCTTGGAAACAGTATCGGACGCTACCTCGTAGGAAACCTTGTCGGCACTGTTGACCAGAACGCCGTAGCCTCTGGAAGAAATATAGAACGGAATGCTCTTGTAGCTCTGCTCGGAGCAGGTGCCGCCGTCGGAATTCCATGTTTCGACGTTCTGTCCGTTCTTAACGAATGTGGTGAACTTCTCGCCGAAGCCGTAGATGCATTCGCCCACATCCAGCGTAAGCTGTTCACGGATGAACGTGGAACGGGGATCGGCGGGATAATTGAAGAACTGGTCGTCCGCCATACCGTCAAGGCGGTTCTTGGTGAGGAATTTATTTTCCTCAATATAGGAAGTGCAACGCCATGCACCGCCTGTCAGACGCTTGCCGCCGCAGGAAAATTCCACATCCCAGTCGTACGCCTTTTTGATGCGTACCTTGGTCTTGCCCGCCGCCATTTCTATAAAATATTCGTCCTGTGTGATCTCCGCTGTGTAGTCGGCAGGTTCATTCAGCTCAAATTTCGGCTGATTGTGCAGTGCACCCTTGTGATGCACAATATTTACCTTGATCACGTCATCAGCGACTGCGGTATAGGTGATTTCAAATGTCACGCCGCCCAGCGTCATGCCGCGGTTGAAAATCGCCTGCGATGTCGCAAATACAGTGACAGAATTCTTAGTGTGTGTGATTTCGTAAGCTTGTGCTGCATAGTGTACGTTGTAGCCTTTTTTGTTCAGCCACAGTCCGTCAGAAAACTTCATGGTTACCTCCTGTGCGGATTCCATCTCCGATGGCATCCGCAGATTGTCATTTGTAGTTCCATTTTACCATATCCATCATAAAAAGTCAATCGGATTTTGGGAAGTTTCCGCAAAAAATATAGCAAAAAATATAGAGGATGTGCCCCGAAGGGCAGCATCCTCTCATAGCGAAGGTTATGAAATTGCAGGAAACACTATTCCACACTCTGTACCGTTCCCATGAACAGGGGGATATTGTTGTTGTCCACGATCATGTACACGAACGGTCTGTCAAGCGTGACATACTTTTTGATGGGTTCTTCCTTTTCGGGAGCACCTGCAGGCAGCATGACAGCCGTCACAGCCGCCGCACGAGTACCGATTTCGTTGAGATCAATGCAGGTCTTGTGCAGGACTTCGCCGATGAACAGCGGATTTGCAGTGCCGTCACCAGTGTATTTTCGAATTTTAGAGAAATCCGCATGTGTCGGAGCGAATGCGGTCGGCATACCCATATCGGCGAGCATATCCTTGAGCTTGAGGTCGGTTTCGTATTTGAATTTCGGTGTTTCTGTGACAACGATGTATTCTCTCGAAGGCTCGCCGAGCTCGGTGAGTACCGCTTCGCTGTCCATCTGTGCGATCCATTCGGAAACGGTCATATCCTCATCGGGAAGAATCGCCACGAAGCGGTAATCGTATCCCTTATATGCCTTGGAAAAGCCCACGGCATTGTCAAATTCATAGTAATCATCTCCGCCGCCGTGCATCATTTCTGCATCCTGCTCCGTGCCGTCTGCGGCAGTGAAAATACCATCCTTTACCTGATAATCCTCATATTCGTCCGCCCATTTCGCATCGAATGCAATGGCGTTGATCAGCACCATCATGTCCTCCGGACTGAGTTCCTCCAGAAGCTGCGGTATCATGCCATCGGTTTCGTTCTGCACCCAGCTGTTGATGTCCTTCACGGTTCCGGCATCAAAGGGGGATGCGTAGATCTCTGCACCGTAGTACCGGCTGTTGGCATTGAGGAAATCTTCCTCTACAGTCAGGTTTTCGTCATCACGGAACCAGATGGAATTGGCGATATTGACACGGACGTCCTCAGTGTTGCCGATGTTTGCGAGGTAGTACGCCATGTATTCGTTGATGTCCTCCACGCTGCAGCCGAGTACGGTTTCCATTTCCGTGCGTGTCTGTTTGTCTGCACCGTTTGCCGTCATGGAAAGTGCAATGGACACGGAAAGCGGGGAGATCATGGTGTTTTCCTCATTCTGTGCGGCTTCTTTGAAAAGGCTCGCCGCAAATGCCATCTGTGCACGCTTGAATGCGATGTTCGTGGACTTGCCCTTTTCGCTATGATCCTCTCCCGAAGCGAGTGCTTTGCTGGAGGTAAGCGGTGCAGCGGAGAAGCTGTCGATTCTGCCGAGCAAATAATTCTGCATCTGGCTGATGTCATAGGGGGTGAAGGCGTTGTTTTCGTTCACATCCGCCTCTATAGGAAATATATCATAATCAAAATAATCCTTTTCCGCATAGAATTCACGCTTCATGATGGCAAGGTCAAATGCGTCAATGCATTCATCGTCATTCATGTCCCCCAGACCATACCATGCGGAAGCGGTCAGCGGAAAACAAAGGGCGGCAGTAAGTACAGCTGTAATAATTCGTTTTTTCATAGAAAAGACTCCTTTCGGTTTGATTTTTTCTGCAAACGCAGTGTTTTCATTTATTATAACATATGTACAGAGAAAATATTGGAAAATAAAAATAGATTCTCTCTTTTTACCAAATACAAAAGAAATTTTTTGGCAAAAACCAACAAGCCCGCTTGTGTGGGCAGCGGTATTTCCATAACTGCATCCCCGCCTGCCCCAAAAACGCCGTAGATTCGGTAAAAAAACATCGAAATGATTCCCGAACTGAAAAAAGGAAAAGACAGCACAAACATTAGCATTCTTTTGCACCGTGCAATGCATCAGAAGAGTTCGTACTGTCTATGGTAGAATGGAGGACGGAGGAGTCAGCGTTCCGTCCTGTTTTGGGGGATATCAGAAAAGAAGTAATACCGGAAAATTGCCGGCAAACCCGTCTAAATTGTCGCTTTCTGCCATCTTAGGTTCCCGGCAGTGCTGCAGCTTATAGCTTTCCGGAAACCCATGATAACAGTGGCTTCAAATGACAAATTTATTGTACCAAAAATTTTCAAATGATACAAGTGTCAATATTGAAAAAAAGTAGGACAATATTGACTTTTTCAAGAGTATGGTGTATAATGAAATAAAATCATGCAGAAAATATGAGGTTGCAAATGGAAACATTACGAGGATAT
>JAZOBK010000258.1:0-8415 GCA_045595985.1 Oscillospiraceae bacterium | reverse complement strand
TCTATTATATGGTTTTTGGTTTTAAAACCATGGCAGGAGACAGGATAATGACGAAACATATATGGACAAAAGAACAGCTTTTAAACCAGCTTAATTCGCTCCCATGTAAGAAGGGGAAAATCGTTACCGTGCACACCTCGCTGAAGGCTGTCGGAGAAATCGAGGGTGGCGGGGAAACGCTTTTGTCGGCGCTGATTTCCCATTTCACCCGTGACGGCGGCCTCCTTTGCATTCCTACACATACGTGGGATAAGGTCAATCGTCAGAACCCGTTTTACGATGTTCGGACGACAGTTCCCTGTGTCGGAGTACTGGCAAAAGTTGCAGCGTTCCGATCTGACGGAGTACGTTCGCTTCACCCGACTCATTCTGTTACAGCTTTCGGAAAGGGTGCAGCGGAATTTGTTAAGGGGGAGGAGCTTTGCGGAAGTCCCGCTCCTGTGGGCAGCTGTCTCAGCAGATTATATGAAGAAAACGGCAAGGTACTGCTTATCGGCGTTGGACACGAGCGTAATACATATCTTCACGCTGTTGACGAGCGTCTGGAAATACCCGACAGACTTAATCCCGATGGATTTATTATAACAATCAAAGACCATAGTGGCAGAGAGATAAAATCTCCACTATTCCATACACATTTTACTGCGGCAGCTGACACCTGTGTTTCTGAATACTATCCCAATTATAAAGAGGCGTTTGAATATGCGGGAGCTGTCAGCTATACAAAGCTTGGAAATGCACTTGTGTATTGCTGTGACGCAAGAAAAATGACTGACACTGTCAAAAAGCTGTGGGAAAGAGCTGACCACGACCTTTGTATCGGGAATGCTCCTGTACCGAGCTGCTACTACACAGACTGAAAAAAGGAGGGCAGAATGAAAAGAAAAGGTTTAGGTTTTTATCTGCGGATTTACGGAAAAATCCTTGCACAGGACTTAAAGAGCAAAATGAGCTATCGTGCAGACTTTATCATCTCCACGATCGGTATGATTTTCACCAATATTGCAGGCTTTGTAAGCTTCTGGATACTGTTCCGCAACTTCCCGTCCATTAACGGCTGGAGCTATTACGAAATGCTGTTCCTGTACGGATTTTCATTGGTTTCACTGACTCCTGTGCAGTGTTTCTTCGATAACAACTGGAGCTTGAGAATGTATGTGTATTCGGGAGATTTTGTGAAGTACTGCTTCCGCCCGATCAACCTGTTTTTTTATTACCAGTCCGAGGTTTTTGACATCAAGGGACTTGGACAGTTTGCCTTCGGAATCGGTACGATCGCCTATTCGTGGAGCAAGCTGGGACTCGGTTTCACACCTCTTATGCTGCTGAAACTGATCGTGTTCCTGATCACTGCCTCGCTGATTATGATCGCATTGCAGAATGCGGCGGCGGCAACCTGTTTCTGGATCCAGAACTCATTCTATGTGCTTGACCTTGTAACACGCTTCAAAGACTATGCAAAATACCCGATTACCATTTTCAGTCCGGTATTCCGCTTTATCTTCACTTTCGTCATGCCCATCGCATTCATTGCCTACTATCCGAGCATTGTCATACTTCGCCCCGAGGAAGTACCCCTCCTTTCGTGGCTGTCGCCACTGATTGGAATATTGTTCTTCTGGGGAAGCTACAAGTTCTGGATGTATGGAGCACTCAAATACAGCGGAACAGGGTCATAATCAGAAACAATAATATGTCACATAAAAAATGCCGCAGCGAATGCTGCGGCATTGATCGTATTATGGGGTGTTATGGTTTAACGGGAATGGAGTCCAGAAGGGATACTACATACTTTATGCTGCAAAGGCTGTCCATCGTGGAAATAGTACCATCATTATAAATATCTGCTGCCAGCTTCTGGTTCTCATCAAATTTATAAACGCCCATGATGTTTTGATTGATGAGAATTACATCAAGGATGTTAACGGAGGAGTCCTCATTCACATCTCCGTACTCAAAGTTAATATCCTGCAATTCAACGATGATATTCATCTGATAAATAGTGCCTCCGGCGACAGCAAAAACTGTTGCTGCACCATCCTTCATAGCGGTAACTACACCGTTTTCAATACGAATTGCTTCTTCGTTAGTAGTAAGCCATGTAATCGTGGCAGGATCTACTTCGGGAGGACAAACCAGTGTTACTTTCCTTTCCGAATTGCGAATACAAATAGAATCGGTCTTGGAAATATCATATTTTGGATTTTCCATTACAAAAACTGAACAGGAAAGTGACTTTTCGCCAATCATTGCATAAATCGTACAGCTTCCTGTCTGACACGCTGTAACAACACCGTTGTCAACCTCAGCAACAACGGGGTTGTCGCTGATCCAGATAATATCTTCCAGATAATTGACTACTGAAAGCTCTATGTAATCGTCAACCCCCAGTTCCACATAGGTTTGATCGAGCTTTGGTGCAAACGGATCCGGAATATGAATGCCGCCGTTTATGGCAATACCCTTCATATCCTCAATGATGTTGATGCGATCACCGTTATACCAATATGCAGGGGAACTGTCGGCTGCTGTCCAGAGGAAGGAAATGGGGTATTCCGCACCTGCCTTGATGTCTTCCGGGAGTGCAAATTGAAGGGTGAACAGCTTTTCAGTAGTAACCTTGCTGGCAGAATCCTGTGCAAGACCGCTTGCCCCGCAGAACCAGATAATACCCAGTTCAGGATTGTTGGAATAGGAATGTGCCATTGCGATAGAATTATCAAAGCTCACACCCACCAGTGTCAACGAAGTGTCGTATGTAATGCCAAAGGAATCGGCGAGGAAACCATCCTTGTTTTCGCTGACTGAAATTTCGACTGAAATAGACTCATAATCCTCAAGTGTATTCTCTGCAATCTCCACATATTCGATATTCAGAATGGGCACGCTCATGTCGGAGGCAGAGATCGGCAGGACATTGCCAAGCAATAACATCATCGCTGTGATGATGGAAAGTACTCTGAAAACCACCTGTTTCTTCATATAGACACCCCGCATTCGATAAAAAATCCATTTTGTATGTTAGAACTGCACCTCTGTTGTTACAATAACGCTATTGGTGAGATGCGATAATTTTCAACATCATTATACCATATGTTTTCGTAAAAGTCAACGGAGTTCACAAAAATGTTAGAATTTTACTGAAAATACTTTTGAAAAGTATACGAAATGTACAAATCGTGGAAAATATATTGATTCATTTGTATAACTCGAAGGATATGCGGAGGATGCCCAACCTGTTATTCATAATTTTTTATCGACATATTAATCAAATGTTAATAAAAAATTTTCTGGAAATACAATTCCGAACCAATAATTGTGATATAATATAATATGGGTTATACTTTTCTGCTTACAAATAGACCTTTCATAAATTAGTTTAAGAGATATGACAAGACACCAACGAATACAATAAACGAAAGGGGGGGAGTGTATGCAGAAAAAGAATCGGGAATATTTGATTGATGTGGTCGAGGATTTCGAAGCACCGAATCAGACGGAAGGATTCCGTGGGGCTTTTCGTAAATGGAGAAGGCAGGAGAATCCCTATGCATTCCATGTGACGCAGAATCCGAAAGAAACCAGTTTTTCTGAGAGCAAGGCAATGGTCGGCACATCTCCTGCAAAAACGGAGCAGGGTGTTCTGTACCGATTGAGCTATCTGATCGGCTGCCTGCTGATTCTGTATCTTGTGATCGAGAACATTCTTGATAAGATCATTGTTTCCATCATGCACGCAATGGGTATGCACATCCAGCTGCTTTTCTGGGGCTCGGATCTGTACGGTGACGAACGGAATGTATTCCTTGTGATTGTACTGATCAATACACTGAAATACCTCCTGCCTGTGCTTTTGCTGCATTATTTTCTGCGGATGCCAATGCGTGTCAGTATGCCGGCAACCATCACCAATCCACAGGAGCTTTTGTTCGGTGTTGTGCTGACGATGATGTTAAGCGTCGGATGCGGTTTGTTCAGTGTGACAAATTCTGATGAGCTTGATAAATACAAACTGATCTGCAATGCCGTGGGTGTGGATGATAAGAGAATGCTCCTCTACACGCTGTTCACCGTGCTGATCATGCCGATTCTGATCGAGCTTCTGCTGCATGGTGCCATGTTTCAGGTGCTTCGCCAGTTCGGGGATACATTTGCCATTACCGCGGTCACGTTCCTTGCGGCGATCATCATGCACAGCGTACAGGACGTTCTGCGTATTGCGATCATGACGCTGGCATTTTCGTATTTTGTGATCCGTACGGGCAGCTTCTGGACATCGGTCATTCTGCATATCGTGCATGAGATCTATATGTTTGTGTTGTTCTACATAGAGACATTTGAAAGCGTGTTTACGCCGCTTTGGTGGGTAATGATGCTGATGCCGTGTGTTGTCGGCATTCTCACCGGTGCCTATATGCTGTTTCACGAACCCGAAACGGAACGCACAATGACAAAGAATGAGACATTCCTGACATTTGCTGACAAGTGCAGAGCGTTTTTCTCCAGTTTGCCCATCATCGGGCTGATCGTGATCTGCGTCATGCTTGTGGTTATTTCAACCGTTTTTTCCTTGTAGTAACATAGGGCCACCTCTAAAATCCCATGGTTTATGCAGTGAGAACGGTGAAAAATGTGGGGCTGCACCCTACGCCCGCCTCTCTAAAAATCAGTTTTTAGAGAATTCCATAAATAAGTGAATGAGCCGCACGCCGAACAGCGAGCGGCTCTGCTGTCGGATAATGGAGAACGTATGGAAAAACATGAAGTATATATGCACCGTGCACTGGAGCTTGCCGCACAGGCAGCCGCACTTGGTGAAGTGCCCGTCGGGGCGGTGATCGTCCGCAAAACCACGGGCGAGATCATAGGGGAGGGCTATAACCGCCGTGAAACGGGCAGGCACGCACTTGCCCATGCGGAGATCATGGCAATTGATGCCGCCTGCAGAAAGCTGGGCGGATGGCGGCTTCCGCAGTGTGCGATCTATGTGACGCTCGAACCCTGCCCGATGTGCAGCGGAGCGATTTTGCAGGCGAGAATTGATGATGTGTATTTCGGGGCATACGATGCCAAAAGTGGTGCGGTATGTTCCGTGGAGCAGATGTTCATGCTGCCCTATAATTATCATCCTGCGGTGACGGGCGGTATTCTGCAGGAGGCGTGCAGCGGAATACTTTCGGAATTTTTCCGTGATCTTCGTCGGAAGAAGTCGGCTCCGCATGAGGAAATCTGAAAATTCTGTGGAAATGCTTGCAAAAAATCTGCAAGTGTGCTATAATAAATCTATTATTGTGAAAGGAGGATTCGCAGCATTCTGTTGTGAATCGGTAGGATATGAGATTTAGAAAGAGTTTGTGTGTGATGCTGGCGTTTTCAGCATTGATGGCTGTTGGCTGTGACAGAGGCAGCAATACCAATTCTCCGAAGGAAACGGAGGTAACGTATCAGGAGATACAGGGCTTTTATGGCGAATCCGCATCCTACGGTGATATGACGGTTACCGTAAAAAAGGTGGAGGATCCCAAGATCACCATGTCCAGCGGAAAAATGGCTGTATTTTTTGAGGTGACCATTGAGAATGGCACATCGGAAGCCGTTACCACCAATTATCTGAATAATTTTGCGGTAACAGTGGACGGCACCTATTATGAACCGGCACAGTGCTTCACGATTCCTGTAATGAAGGAGCTGTATGATTTTTACGGAAATGAAGCATTTGCGGAGGAAATTCCTGCAGGAAAGACAAGCAGCGGCTATCTGGCAGCAGAGGTGGCTTCGGATTTTGAATCACTGCAGCTGCATTATATTCCCAAGACCACTGACCGTGGTTCCCGTATCTCTGTTTCTCTTTCAAGGGAAGATATGACGGACGCAAAGAAGTAGAATGTACCAGCCCGTTCCGGATCGGAACGGGCTGTGACTGTCAGCATATAACAAAAAATAACAGGAGGATGATAATATGATCAAACGATTGCTGCAATGTGTGCGGCAGTACAAGCGGGATTCGATCCTTGCACCGGTGATTATCAGCGGCGAGGTGCTGCTGGAAGTGCTGATGCCGTGGATCATGGCAAAGATCATCGACAACGGCATTGATGTCGGCGATTTGGATTATATCCGGAATATGGGGCTTCTGCTGATTCTCTGCTGCGTTGCATCGCTTGCCTGCGGTGCACTTGCCGGTAAGTTCGCAGCTTCCGCATCGGCAGGACTGGCACGGAACATCCGTAAGGATATGTATTACAATGTTCAGAATTTTTCGTTCCACAATATCGACAAGTATTCCACGGCAAGTATTGTCACACGTCTGACAACGGACGTGACACGAATTCAAGATGCATACCAGATGATCATCCGTACCGCTGTCCGCAGTCCGTTCATGCTGATCAGCTCCGTGGTAATGGCGTTCACCATCAACTGGAAGATGGCATTGATCTTCCTTGCGGCGATTCCGATCCTTGCGATCGGTCTGTACCAGATCATCACCCACGCACATCCCGTATTTGAACGTGTGTTCAAGACCTATGATAAGCTCAATCGGGTCGTGCAGGAGAATCTGTATGGCATCCGTGTGGTAAAATCCTTTGTGCGTGAGGAGCACGAAACCAAAAAATTCAAGGAAGTTTCCGATTCCATTTATAAGGATTTTGTGTTTGCGGAGCGTGTGCTGGCATTCAACGGCCCGCTGATGCAGTTTTGTGCTTACGGCTGCATGATACTGATCTCATGGTTCGGAGCACGTCTGATCGTGCTGGGCGGTGAATCTGCTCTGACTACGGGCGAGCTGACGGGACTGTTCACCTATACGATGCAGATCCTTATGAGCCTGATGATGCTTTCCATGATTATGGTGATGATCACCATGTCCAGAGCGTCTGCGGAGCGTATTGTGGAGATTCTCGATGAAGTACCCACCATCCACAACCCCGAAAGTCCTCTCAAGGAAGTGACAAACGGCGAGATCGAATTCAACGATGTGGAATTCAGCTATTCCGATAAATCCGGAAAACCCTGTCTTTCAAATATCAATCTGCATATTAAGTCCGGTCAGACCGTCGGTATCATCGGCGGCACGGGAAGTTCAAAGTCCACGCTTGTGCAGATGATCCCCCGTCTGTACGATGTGACGAAGGGCGAGGTGAAGGTTGCAGGATGGGATGTACGCAATTACGATCTGGAAGTACTCCGTGACAGCGTAGCGATGGTACTGCAGAAGAACGTCCTGTTTTCCGGCAGTATCAAGGAAAATCTCCGCTGGGGCAATCCCGACGCCAGCGACGAGGAAATGATCCATGCCTGCGAGCTTGCACAGGCACACGGTTTTATCATGGAATTCCCCGACGGCTATGATTCTCATATTGAGCAGGGCGGCCGCAATGTTTCGGGCGGTCAGAAGCAGAGGCTTTGTATTGCAAGGGCACTTCTGAAAAAGCCGAAGATCCTGATTCTTGATGATTCTACCAGTGCCATAGATACCAAGACGGATGCCCTGATCCGTAAGGCGTTCCGCGAGGAAATTCCGGACACCACCAAGCTCATCATTGCACAGCGTATTTCCTCCGTACAGGATGCCGACATGATCATTGTCATGGATGACGGAAAGATCAATGCGGTCGGTACGCATGAGGAGCTTCTGAACACCAATGCGATTTATCAGGAAGTTTACACTTCGCAGATGAAGGGAGGGGATGACGATGGCAGGACCGAATAGCAGACCGCCCAAGGGTGCATTTGTCAAGGGCAGAGGTGCGAGGGACGGTAAAAAGACCATGAAGCGTCTGCTTTCCTATCTGAAGGAATATAAGCTTTCTCTGGTGTCCATGTTCATCTGCATCATTTTCAGTTCCCTTGCGGGCGTTGTGGGAAATATGTTTCTGCAGGTGCTCATTGACGATTATATTACGCCGCTCATGAAAGAACCGAATCCAGTCTTCACGGGACTGGTAGAGGTGCTGGGCGTGATGGCGACGATTTACCTGATCGGTATTTTCTCCACATGGTGGAGCAATTTTACCATGGTAAAGGTGTCGCAGGGCATACAGAAGAAAATTCGTAATGAGATGTTTGCCCATATGCAGACGCTGCCCGTGCAGTATTTCGACTCCCATACCCACGGCGAGATCATGAGCCATTACACCAACGATACCGATACTCTGCGTCAGATGATCTCGCAGAGCATTCCGCAGATGTTTTCTTCCGCCATTACTGTGGTTGCAGTGTTCATTGCCATGTGCGTGACAAGCATCTGGATGACGCTGTTTGTCATCCTCACCATCATTGGTATGATGGCAGTAACGGCATTCATCGGCGGACGCAACGGCAAATACTTTGTAGAACAGCAGCGATCCATCGGGAAGGTCAACGGCTATATCGAGGAAATGGTCGAAGGCCAGAAGGTAGTACACGTATTCTGTC
>JAZOBK010000257.1:0-7968 GCA_045595985.1 Oscillospiraceae bacterium | reverse complement strand
GGCACTGGCAATGGGAGCAAAGACTGAAAAACTGAAATACGGTCACAGAGGTGCGAACCAGCCCGTGATCGACCTTGCAAGCGGCAGAACCTATGTAACCGAACAGAATCACGGATATGCCGTGGATGCAGACAGTATTTCCGCAGAAATCGGCGAAATTTCCCATGTGAATGCCAATGACAAAACCTGTGAGGGAGTTCGTTACAGAAAGGTCAACGCATTCGGTGTGCAGTTCCACCCCAGAGCAAACGGAAACCCGATGGATACGGACTATCTGTTTGATGAATTTGTCGAAAGAATGCAGAAGGAGGCGGAATAAATGGCTTTGCGGAATGATATTAAAAAAGTACTTGTCATCGGTTCCGGCCCGATCGTCATCGGACAGGCTGCCGAATTCGACTATGCCGGCACACAGGCGTGCCGTGCACTCAAGCAGGAGGGACTGGAAGTTGTCCTGATCAACTCCAACCCCGCCACCATCATGACTGATAAGGCAATGGCGGACAAGATCTATATCGAGCCGCTGACGCTGGATGTGGTCAAGCGTGTCATTGAAATAGAAAAGCCCGACAGCGTGCTTTCTACGCTGGGCGGACAGACGGGACTGACGCTTTCCATGCAGCTTGCAAAGGAAGGTTTTCTGGATGCCCATAATGTTAAGCTTCTGGGTGCAAATCCCGAAACCATCCACAAGGCAGAGGACCGTCAGGCGTTCAAGGATACGATGGAAAAGATCGGGGAACCCTGCATTCCTTCCAAGGTTGTAGAAACTGTGGAAGACGCCGTGGCTTTTGCACAGGAAATTGACTATCCCGTAATCGTGCGTCCCGCATTTACGCTGGGCGGCACAGGCGGCGGCATTGCCTATAATGAGGAGGAACTGCGTGATATTTCCACAAACGGTCTGCGTCTTTCTCCCATCACACAGGTGCTGATCGAAAAATGCATCAGCGGCTGGAAGGAAATTGAATTTGAGGTCATCCGTGACAGCAAGGGGAATGTCATTACCGTCTGCTCCATGGAGAATCTCGATCCCGTCGGCGTACACACGGGTGACAGTATTGTAATCGCACCGGCAGTCACGCTGACAAATCGTGAATACCAGATGCTCCGCAGTGCATCCCTGAATATTGTATCGGAGCTGAAGGTCGAGGGCGGCTGCAACTGCCAGTTTGCCCTGCATCCGGAGAGTCTGGAATATGCGGTCATCGAGGTCAATCCCAGAGTTTCCCGTTCCTCCGCACTTGCTTCCAAAGCGACGGGCTACCCGATCGCAAAGGTAGCAACAAAAATTGCCATCGGCTACAGTCTTGACGAGATCCTCAATCAGGTTACAGGCAAGACCTATGCCTGCTTTGAACCGTCGATCGACTATGTTGTCATCAAATTCCCCAAATGGGCGTTTGATAAGTTTGTCTATGCAAAGCGTACCCTCGGTACACAGATGAAGGCAACGGGCGAAGTTATGGCGATCGGCACGAGCTTTGAGCAGGCGATCATGAAAGCCGTGCGTTCCACAGAGCTTGGCGTGGATTCCATGAATATGAAGAAATATGCGGAAATCTCCACGGAAGAAATCCTTCAAAGACTCAGAAACGGTATTGAGGATGAACGAGCATTTCAGGTGTTTGAAGCCCTCAAGCGTGGCGTGACCGTAGAGGAGATCCACAATATCACAATGATCGACGAGTGGTTCCTCGATAAGTTCCTGAATCTTGTGGAGCTTGAACAGTGGCTTGCAGATGGTGAGCTGACGGAAGAAAAATACCGAATTGCTAAGGATTACGGCTATCTTGACAGTACCATTGAACGTATGTCGGGACAGAAGTGCCCCCTGCATCTGCGTGCCGTGTATAAGATGGTGGATACCTGTGCAGGTGAATTCAAGGCGGAAACTCCGTATTTCTACTCCACATTCGACGAAGAAAATGAGGCGGCACAGTTCATTGAACGAACTGACACGGGCAAGAAGAAAATCATTGTATTCGGCTCCGGCCCCATCCGTATCGGACAGGGTATCGAGTTTGACTACTGCTCCGTGCATTGTGTGTGGACGCTCAAGGAAATGGGCTGCGAAGCGGTTATTTGCAACAACAATCCCGAGACTGTTTCCACGGATTTCGATACGGGCGACAGACTGTATTTCGATCCTCTAACCAGAGAGGATGTGGAATCCATCATCGATACCGAAAAACCCTATGGCGTCGTAGTACAGTTCGGCGGACAGACAGCGATCAAGCTGACACGCCATCTTGCGGATATGGGTGTGAATATCCTCGGCACATCTGCGGACAATATTGACGCCGCAGAGGACAGAGAGCGTTTTGACGAACTTCTTGAACAGTGCGGCATCCCCAGACCCGAGGGCTTTACCGTCATGACAACGGAGGAAGCTGTGGAAGTTGCCGAAAAGCTCGGCTATCCCGTGCTTCTGCGTCCGTCCTATGTACTTGGCGGTCAAAATATGATCATCGCACACTCCGAGCAGGATGTTGTGGAATATATGGGCATCATCACCGCCACCATGATTGAAAATCCCGTTCTCATTGATAAATATATGATGGGTACGGAAGTGGAAGTCGATGCTATCTGCGACGGCAAGGATTTCCTGATTCCCGGTATTATGGAGCATATTGAGCGTGCGGGCGTGCATTCCGGCGACTCCATCTCCGTATATCCGGCACAAAATCTCTCCAAGAAGATCCGTGAAACGATCATCGAGTACACACGCCGTCTGTCCATGGCACTGGAAGTCATCGGACTTGTCAACATCCAGTACGTTGTGTACAAGGATGAGGTATATGTCATTGAAGTGAATCCCCGTTCCTCCAGAACCGTACCCTACATCAGCAAGGTAACGGGCATCCCGATGGTGGATATTGCCACCAAGATCATGCTCGGTTCCTCTCTGAAGGAACTCGGCTACGAAAGCGGACTCTACCCCGAGGGTGATTATGTGGCAGTCAAGGTTCCGGTATTCAGCTTTGAAAAGCTGCAGGATGTGGACACCATGCTCGGTCCGGAAATGAAGTCCACAGGCGAGTGCCTCGGCATTGGCAGAACCTTTGAGGACGCACTGCTCAAGGGACTGGTAGCGGCTGGCTACGATCTCAAGCGTGAGGGCGGCGTGCTGATTTCCGTGCGTGACAGCGATAAGCGTGAGATCGTCCGCATTGCGGATAAATTCTCGCAGATGGGCTTTGAGCTGTATGCAACAAGCGGTACGGCAAGCTACCTCAACCGCAATATGATCGCCACCAACATGGTGCGTAAGATCTCCGAGGAATCCCCGAATACCATCGACCTTCTCGAAAGTGGAAAGATCCACTATATGATCTCCACCTCTGCCAAGGGCAGAATGCCTGCACGTGACAGCGTAAAGATGCGTCGTAAATCCGTGGAACGCTCCATCTGCAGCCTGACGGCGATCGACACGGCAGATGCACTGGCAAACGTACTGCTCTCCAAACGCAGCATGGATGACGTGGAGCTGGTTGACATAACGAAAATTTAAGTGAGGAAACAGTTATGAAATACACACAGGGACAGTATCCCATTATTGAAAAAAAGACCCTCGCAAAGGAAATGTACAGCTTTGTCATCCTTTGCCCCGAGGTTGCACAGGCGGCTGTACCGGGACAGTTTGTACACATCCGCATCGGCAGCTTCACTCTGCGTCGTCCGATCTCCATCTGTGAGATCGACGCAGAAAGGGGAACGCTCCGCATTGTATTTGAAGTGCGTGGAACCGGTACCGCCGAGATCGCAAGACTCAACAAGGGCGATCTCATTGATATGCTTGCTCCCCTCGGTCATGGCTTTACTGTAAATTCAGAGCTGAACAAGGTCATCTGCATCGGCGGCGGAATCGGAACTCCGCCCATGCTGCCGCTTGCACAGGTCTACGGCGAAAATGCAACGGTAATCACAGGCTTTCGCAGTGCGAATGCTGTCATACTGCAGGAGGACTTCAAAAAGACAGGTGCACAAACCATTCTCTGCACCGATGACGGAACAATGGGCGTGCATGGCTTTGTCACACAGCCTCTGGAGGAGATCCTCAAGGCAGGCGGTGTGGATGCAATTTATGCGTGCGGCCCGATGCCGATGCTCAAGGGCATTGCAGAGCTTGCGAAAACTCACAGCGTGCCGCTGTGTGAGGTTTCCCTTGAAGAACGCATGGCTTGCGGCGTCGGAGCCTGTCTTGGTTGTGCCTGCAAGGTAAAGCGAAACGACGAGGAATATTTTCTGCACGTCTGCAAGAACGGTCCCGTATTCAATGCTGAGGAGGTAGTTTGGTAATGGCTGATTTGTCTGTAAAAGTAGCAGGGGTGGAATTCAAAAACCCCATCATTCCCGCATCCGGCGTATTTGGCTACGGCAGAGAATACGAAGAATTCTATCCGCTTTCCAAGCTTGGCGGCATTGCGACAAAGGGTACAACAGGAACGCTGCGTACCGGAAATCTTTCTCCGAGAATTGCCGAAACTCCTGCAGGTATGCTCAATTCCGTGGGACTCCAGAATCCCGGAATCGACACATTTATTGAAAAAGAACTCCCGAACCTTCTGACGAAGGATACCGTAATTCTGGCGAATATCGCGGGTTCGACTCCCGAGGAATGTGCAGAGGTTGCCGCAAAGCTGGACAAGACGGATGTGCACATGATCGAACTGAATATTTCCTGCCCGAATGTCAAGCAGGGCGGTGCAGCGTTCGGTACATCCTGCACAAGTGCAGAAGCAGTTACTGCCGCAGTCCGTAGGGCAACAAGCAAGCCGCTGGTTGTCAAGCTCTCTCCGAATGTGACAAGCATCACAGAAATTGCCAAGGCAGTCGAGTCCGCAGGTGCGGATGCCCTTTCCATGATCAATACGCTCCTTGGCATGAGAATTGATGTTAAGACACGCAGACCGATCCTGCGAAACAATGTGGGCGGTCTTTCCGGCCCTGCGATCCTGCCCGTGGCTGTCCGCATGATCTGGCAGACAGCGAATGCCGTTTCCATCCCGATCATCGGTATGGGTGGTGTTTCCACCGGTGAGGATGCCATTGAGCTGATGATGGCAGGTGCGTCCGCTGTACAGGTGGGTGCGGCGATCTTCACAGATCCCTATGCACCTGTAAGAATTGTTGAGGAAATGAATACATTCCTTGATGAAAATAAGATTGCTTCTGTTCGTGATGTGATTGGTACGGTGCAGCCGTGGTAAAAATCTATTACGGAGGATTAAGAGATGTTAATTACAAAGTGGGAAAAGGAAGAACGAAATTTTAGAAAGCAGAATGCAGGAAAAACCACGTATTCTATTACAAATTTGAATGGAGATAAATATTTTCAAATTCAATCGTATGGGACGGTGACAAGAAAAAGTTCAGGAACAGCCAGTCAAATATTACAGTTCAATCGTGAACAGGCGGTGGAACTCGTAAGAATTTTGACAGAAGAATTTGAAATCAAATGATGAGGAAATACCTCAAACTCAAAGGAGCCCCCATGAACGAAGAATGCCTCATCTGCAAAGAATCGCTTTCCTATCTGGAAACTGCAACGGAAATGCAGTGCGAGCTTTGCGGAAAAACAGAACATAGCAAAACTGCCTGTATCAAAGGGCATTACGTCTGTGACGAATGCCATACAAAGGGCATGGATGCCATCATCGGCATCTGCCTTGCGGAAACAAGCCGTGATCCCATTAATATTCTGAATACGCTCATGCGTGAGGATTTCTGCCATATGCACGGTCCTGAACATCATGTCCTTGTCGGAGCATCGCTCCTCACTGCCTACAAAAATGCCGGCGGTGAAATTGACCTGCTGCCTGCACTCAAGGAAATGCTGCGTCGTGGAAAACAAGTCCCCGGCGGTGCGTGCGGCTTTTGGGGAGCGTGCGGTGCAGGCGTCAGCACGGGTATGTACATATCCATTATTTCGGGGGCATCACCCCTGACGGAAATCCCGTGGGGACTCGCGAACCGCATGACCGCAAAGGCTCTGGAAGCCATTGGCAATGTCGGCGGCCCTCGCTGCTGCAAGCGTGATTCCTACCTTGCAATTCTACAAGCCATCGACTTTACGAAAGAACATTTCGGCATCGAGATGGAATCCTCCGGAATCATCTGTGGATTCAGCAGTCAAAATAACCAGTGCATCAGCAAACGCTGTCCATTTTCGTCCCAGCATCACAAGCCGAAGAAGAAAGTCGCATTCCTCTGTGTACATAATTCCTGCCGCAGCCAGATCGCCGAAGCATTGGGCAAACACCTTGCATCCGATGTGTTCGAGAGCTATTCGGCGGGCAGTGAGCTGAAACCCCGCATCAACCCCGATGCCGTGCGTCTGATGAAGCAGATTTATGGCATTGATATGGAGAAAAACCAGCACAGCAAACTGTTTGCGGATATTCCCATGCCCGATCTTGTGATCTCAATGGGCTGTAATGTGGGCTGTCCCTACATAGGCAGAGCCTTCGATGATAACTGGAACCTGCCCGATCCCACTGGGGAGAGTGATGCTGTGTTTGAGGAAGTGATCCGAGCGATTGAGGGGAAGATTATGGAATTAAAGGAAAGAATTGAGGGAATATAGTAGAATGAAAATTATGGCAGTAGACTTCGGCGACAAATCGGAAGTTGTTTCCTTATTGGAGGCGAGTAATGATTGTTTTCAAAAGATGTATAAATAACATAAACGAATATCAATGCGGGGTAATTCCTAAAGGTGCAGAGAAACTCAATGCCCCAAGTTCAACAGAAGATATGATGAAGAAGGCTACACCTGTCGCCGTAGTGGTATGTTTTATTATGGCAGCTTTAATGTTTATAAAAACTATTACAAATCATACGGTAGTGGTTTCTCCGCTTGCTATTTTGGGTGGCTTTTTAACTGGCTTTGCTCAGTTGATTGTGCATGAGTGGCTCCACGCAATTGTTTATCCGCAACAAGCAATGGTAACAATCGGAAGATTGAAAGGCAAAATGGTTTTTGTGGCATTAGCCTCTTATCCTCTACGGCGAATTCGTTTTATAATAATGTGTTTAATGCCATTTATATTAGGAATAATCCCTTTATTAATGTTTATTTTTTCACCTGGATACAGAACTATACTGAACGGATTTATATTCGGTATGTCTTGTATGGGAATGGTGTCACCCTTTCCTGATGTCTATAATGTTATTTTAGTTTTGAAACAAACAGAGCGTACTGATGGTATCATGTTTTATGAAGATGATATATACAGAATTCCAAATTACACTTAGAATGCTAAATTCTGATTTATCACCCAAATCTCCAAATGAAAGGTACAAAAAACTATGAAAATCCTATCCGTAGACTTCGGCGACGCCCGTACAGGGCTTGCCATCTGTGACAAATCGGAGTTCCTCGCATCCCCCGTGTGCGTTGTGCAGGAGCGTCATTTTGAACGCTGTGCAAAAGCGGTTGCCGAGCAGGCAAAGCAGCAGGGTGCGGAGCTGATCGTCGTGGGATACCCCAAAAACATGAATAATACCATCGGCGAGCGTGCCGAGAAATGTATGAATTTCGCAAAGCTCCTTGAGGAGCTGACGGGGCTTGAAACCGTCATGTGGGATGAGAGAAGCACCACCGTTTCTGCCCATAATTACCTCAATGTGACCAATACCAGAGGAAAAAAACGCAAGGCGGTCGTGGATGCCGTCGCAGCGGTGATCATCCTCGAAAGCTACCTTGCTTACAGAAAAAACTGTATGAAATAAGTAAGGCAACCGCCGTTTGTCCGCAGGACAAAGGCGGTATATCGCCTGTGCCGGCTCGGCACTTATACTATTCCTATTTGAAAATCATGATAAAGTCATGATTTTCATAGCCGCCGCAGGCGGCGTATGGGAATGCATGATACGGATTTTGTGCCGTAAATCGGCACAAAATGGCGGGTGCTTCGCACACGTTCTCTATCAAATTATTTTAATAGTTTGATAGAGAATTAG
>JAZOBK010000256.1:0-8030 GCA_045595985.1 Oscillospiraceae bacterium | reverse complement strand
CACAACATGGATATAATCACGCACGCCCGTACCGTCGGGAGTATCATAATCGTCGCCGAATACCGAAAGCTGCGGCAGCTTTCCGACAGCTACCTGACCGATGTACGGCAGGAGATTATTCGGAATGCCGTTCGGATCCTCACCGATCAGACCGCTTTTATGTGCACCGATGGGATTGAAGTACCGCAGTGCTACCGCACGGAACTGCGGATCGGAAATGCAGAGATCGTGCAGGATCTGTTCGATCATGACCTTTGTGTAGCCGTAGGGGCTTGTTGCGGATGTTGGCATATCCTCCACATAGGGAATGGGGTTGTGCATTCCGTAAACCGTTGCCGACGAGGAAAAAACAATGGTCTTGCAGCCGAATTCCTGCATCACCTGCAGCAGCACGAAGGTGCCGCCGATGTTGTTTTCATAGTATTCCAGCGGTTTTGCCACGGATTCGCCCACTGCCTTCAGTCCGGCGAAATGCACCACGGCGTCGATTTGCTGTTCCGCAAACAAACGGCTTACCGCTGCTTTATCCCGCATATCCGCCCGATAGAAATCCACGGTTTTCCCCGTGATCTTTTCGATCCTGCGGATGCTTTCTTCCTTGGAGTTATTTAAATTATCCAGCACCACAACGGAAAATCCTGCGTTCAGGAATTCCACACAGGCGTGGCTGCCGATAAAGCCGGCACCGCCGGTAATCAGAATCTTACCCAATTGACATTACTCCTTTTATGTAATAAAAAGTGATTCTACTTTGTTAAGTGTATTCCGCCTACGCTGCGGATACGCAGCACATGGCATCCGCCGCTGCCCAGCACCTTTTCCGATTCTGTGCGGAAGTGCTCCAACATATCCAGCGGGACAAACGCCTGCACCGTTCCGGCAAAGCCGCCGCCGTGCACACGAACGGCACCTCTGCCCTGCAGCAGAGCCTCGCACATGGCAATGGTCAGTGCCACCTCCTGCTTTGCAGGATCGTCGTAGGTGCTGACATTCTGCAGGTACATAAAGGAGGACTGTCCGGAGGCACGCACTTCACGGAGAAATGCGTCGAAATCTCCCTGTCTGAGTGCGTCCGCTTCACGGGACACACGCTCATCATCCCCGAAGAAATGCAGTGCTCGCAGTACCGCACGGTCGCCGCAGGATTTGCGAAGCATGGGGAGATTTTGCAGGACGGTATGCTTGTCCGTTTCGGACAGAACCTGCCTGCCGAGTGCGGCTGCAACGGATCGCATTTCCGCAGGAATGGCGGCATATGCATCCGTCAGATCCGCATGATCCGCACCGCTGTCGAGAATGCACAGTGCATAACCCTCTTTGGTCAGATCCACGGCTGTCTGTGTGATTTCGGGATCGTTATTTTGAAAGTCAATGGCGATCACGCCGCCGACGGAACTTGCCATCTGATCCATCAGACCGCAGGGCTTGCCAAAGAATACATTCTCCGCATACTGTCCGATTTGTGCGATCTGAACGGCATCTACCTTGCTGTCTGCAAAGAACGTGCTGCAGATGTTGCCCGCAAGCACCTCAAAAGCAGCCGAGGATGAAAGCCCCGAACCCCGCAGTACATCGGAAGTCGTATAGGCGTCAAAGCCCGTAACGGGATAGCCCATTTTCGTGAATTTTGCCGCAATGCCACGCAGCAGAGCCGCAGAGGTGTTGATTTCCTCGGCTTTTGGCGTAAGGCAGGAAAGCTCCACACAATCCATGGCATAGCCTTCGGATTTCAAGCGGATGCAGCCGCTGTGATTCGGTGCGGCAACGGCAATCATATCCAGATTTACGCTGCCTGCGAGCACATGACCGCCCTGATGGTCAGTGTGATTTCCGCCAAGCTCCGTTCTGCCGGGGGCGGAAAAAAGTGCAATTTGCGGTACATCGCCGAACTGTGTGCGGAATGCGGCGACAGCGTCCAGAAAACGCTGACGGTAGGGGATAAGTGCATCGCCCGTGCACGCATACATTTTTTTCAAGTAACCATCAAATGCACCCGTTTGCAGTGCGTTGCAGGTTTCGTGAATGGTATACATCGGAAAAACTCCTGTTAAAATGAGAATAGTATCATAGGAACGGTGAAAAAACCGCCTATTATTAGTATATAATAAAAGGCGGTTTTTTGCAAGTCTTTTTTGCGATATTTTTTGATTTTCGGAAGAAATGCACACTTCTTCTCCTGTAAATTCTTAATTTTCGTTGCAAGCCATGATTTTGCGGAAGATCATGTCAGCCGCTTCCTCCTTTGACATACACGGAAGCTCCTGTACATCGTCTTTGGTAATGAGCGTCAGGATATTGGTATCCGTACCGAATCCCGCACCCTCCTGCCGCAGGGAGTTTGCACAGATCATGTCGGCATTCTTCCTCACAAGTTTTTTCTGCGAATTTTCAAGCATATTTTCCGTTTCCATCGAGAATCCGCAGAGGAATTGTCCCTCCCTGCGGTGTTCGCCAAGCCAGCCGAGAATGTCCTGCGTCCGTGTCAGGGGAATGCACATATCCCCGTCGGATTTCTTGATTTTTTCCTCCGCAACAGAGGACGGACGGTAATCTGCAACCGCTGCCGCCATGACGAAAATATCCTGATCGTCTGCGTTCGCAGTCGCCGCTTCGAACATTTCTGCTGCACTTTCTACATTTACGACCTTCACAAATGGCGGCGGTGCAATGGCGGTTTTTCCCGTCACGAGCGTCACCTGTGCACCGCGGAGCATTGCCATTTTTGCCAGTGCATAGCCCATTTTTCCGGTGGAACGGTTTGTGATGTAGCGTACCGGATCAATACTTTCACACGTCGGCCCCGCCGTGATCAGTACACGCTTTCCCGCCATAGTCTTTTCACAGGCGATCGCCTTTTCAATGTAGGACAGCAGCACGCTTTCCGACGGCATTTTGCCGTCGCCGATGTCGCCGCAGGCAAGATAGCCGCAGTCGGGCGGAATCACCTCAAAGCCGAAATCTGAGAGTTTATGCAGATTATCCTGTACGATGGGGTTGCGGTACATATTGGTATTCATCGCAGGAGCGATGATCTTATGGCAGGGGCAGGCGAGGAGCGTGGTTGTGAGCATATCGTCCGCAATGCCGTGGGCTGCCTTGGCGATCACATTTGCCGTTGCAGGAGCAACTAGCACCACATCCGCACGCTTGGCGATCGCAACGTGTTCCACGCTGTACTGGAAATTTCTGTCGAACGTGTCGATCAGGCATTTGTTGCCCGTGAGCGTTTCAAAGGTAATGGGATTGATGAATTGTGTGGCGTTCTGCGTCATGGTCACCACCACATCCGCTCCCGTTTTTTTCAGGGTGCTTGCAAGTCCTGCGATCTTGTAGGCGGCAATTCCGCCTGTGACGGCAAGAACAACGCATTTTCCTGTCAGATTCATGGATTAATCCCTCCTGTTCTTTTCGTAGATCAGCCGCAGTCCCTGCAGCAGAAGTTCATTGTTCGGTGTGATCTCATGGGTGCAGTGGGGCACTACGATCTGTGCAAGACCGCCCGTTGCTACGATCTTTGTTTCGTAGCCGAGTTCCTCCCAGATGCGGTCGATCATGCCGTCCAGCATTGCCGCCGAACCATACAGCACGCCGCTTCGCATACAGTCCACAGTGTTTTTGCCGATGACCGTATCCGGCACGCTCAAGCCGATCTTCGGAAGCTGTGCCGTTCCGGAAACGAGAGAGTCCAGCGAAATTCTCGCCCCCGGCATGATGATCGTTCCCACATATGCACCATCCTTTGCCACCACGGAAAAGGTTGTGGCAGTGCCCATATCAATGACGATCACGGGTGCACCGTATTCCTCCAGAGCAGCCGCTGCGTCAACAATGAGATCGCTGCCGACAGCCGCAGGATTATCCATGCGAAGCGTCAGTCCCGTTTCGATTTCCATGCCGACCACCATGATTTCAATGTCGGTGAGCTTGCCGAGTGCACGTTTGAGTATGGGAACAAGGGGCGGAACCACCGATGAAATGATGCAGCCCTCGGGCATATCCGGAGAGATGCCGTGCAGTTCCAGAATGTTCCGGAAGGCGATGGCATATTCCAGCTCTGTTTTCCGCAGATCCGTTTCCATGCGTTCCGTAAAAAGAACGGTTCTGTTTTCGAGGCAGCCAAGCACAATGTTGGTGTTGCCTATGTCTATGGCAAGAATCATTGCACTTTCCCTCCTTTGTTCAGCTCGTAAAGAATCCGCAGTCCCTTCAGCGGCAGTGTTTCATCCACAATGATGCGGTGCCTGCAGCAGGGAATGACGGCATTGGCAAGGTCGCCCGTTGCGACGAGGGCGGCTTCGCAGCCCAGTTCTTTGAGAATACGGTCGATCATGCCGTCAATGGCGGCGGCATTGCCGAACAGTACGCCGCTTTTCATGGAATCCACCGTGTTTTTGCCGACCACATGGTTGGGACGGGTAAGACTGATGTTCGGGAGCTGTGCCGTTCCGGAAACAAGGGAGGCAAGGGAAACCTGCACACCGGGCAGGATCGCACCGCCGATGTAGCAGCCGTCTTTGTCGATGACGGAAAGCGTCGTCGCCGTGCCGAGATCTATGACAATGGCGGGCGTTCCGTATTCTGCGGCAGCAGCCACCGCATCCACTATGAGGTCGCTGCCGACCTGCTCGGGATGATCAAGGTGAACGGGAAGTTTGGTCTCAATGTTGTTGTCCACGGCAAGAATGCGGATCTCCGGTGCGATTTTCTCAACTGCTGCACGCAGCACCGGTACAAGCGGCGGCACAACGGAAGAAATGACCGCTCCCTCCAGCTGCTGCGGAGCAGTGCCGTGGAGTTCCAGAACTGCCTTGAGTATGATGGCATATTCCAGTTCCGTCCTGTGCAGATCCGTTGCCACACGCTCGGTGAATACGATCTGATTGCGGTCAAAGCTGCCCAGTACAAGATTGGAGTTGCCGATGTCGATTGCAAGAATCATGGAAATTCCTTTCATTCGGATGGAGGGGCTTACGCCGTATGGCATAGCCCCTCTTGCTTTTCGGTCTTATGATGCTTTTCTTTCAATGTAAAGCGGCTTGAGTCTGCGAAGGATCGGGCAGACTGCTGCGGTGATCAGGCAGGCAACGATGGCTTCCGGCACACCGTTCATGCCGATAATGCCCATGATGGCGGAATACAGTGTACTGAAGTCCTTACCCGTTGCGGAAGCGTAGGATTCGCCGAACAGCAGGTAGATGCCATGCATTACCAGAATGGTGTTGGTCAGGGAACCGGCAAGACCACCGAGTAAGTATGCAGGTGCCTTCTTCTGCTTGGTAAGCTTGTAAACCAACAGGAATACATAGTACGCCGCAACGCCGATGAGGATTCTCGGAATAAAGCAGATTGCAAGGCTCTTGACGGATGCAAGAAATGCGTTGTCACCCATGCCTGCGGAATAGAACGGGGAAAATACAAATGCCGTCGGCCCGCCCTTGAATGTGTTGTTCATCAGACTTGTGATGCCGAACATACCGCCGAGAAACGCCCCCTTCTTTGGCCCAAGGTAGATTGCACCGATGATCACGGGAATGTGGATGGTCGTGGCGTTGATGACGCCCAGCGGGATGTATCCCAGATAGGGAACAAATGCCAGCACAAAGATGATTGCCGTAAACATCGCCGTTAATACAAAATCCTTCGTCTTTTCTGTTGTGTTCATAAAATCAGCCCCTTATTATTTTCTTCATGTATTTAGTACATTGAAACTGTAAAACGTTACAATGCTGCTTTCTATATTATAACACGAATCCTTCAGGATGTCCAGTGTTTTTTTATTGCCGCCTTCAGAATCTATTATATATAAAGGTATATCCCATCCCTTTGTGTGCAGTTTCTGCCTGTCTGATTGCCGTTACGCAAAAAAATAACTATCACTTGTTAATATAAATTCTTCATTTTGTCTAAGATGTACAAAGAAAAAATGGAAATTTCCTTCTTTTCAGTTAAAAGAATTAACAAACATAATGATTCACCCCCTAATTTCGTTAATTTTTTTTGAGAAAATTACTCATCGTAAAGAAAGTATGAACTTTTAGTGATTATTTCTAAAAAAAAACGTGGGATTTATGTAAAAATACAGTTGCAATTTTACAAAGCAAATGGTATAATTATGATACTGGAGTATTATGTTGTAATATACTCACTAATACTAACACGAAAATCATTGGAGGTGGTCGAATGAAGAGTTTTTCCTACGTTGCGAAAACTGCCGCTGACAAGCAGGTGAAGGGCACGATCAACGCAGAGGATGAGAAGGAATTCAGCGCGAAGCTCAGAGATAAGGGCTTAACTCTCATCAGTTACGAGGAAAATGAAATCGGCGCAAAAAAAACAACGAAGAAGTTCAAGACCAAGGAGCTGGCGTTCAACTGTCGTCAGCTGGCAGCGATGCTGACATCCGGCCTTACACTGGTAAAGTCCCTGGACATTCTGAGTAAGGAACAGCCAAATGAAACATCAAGAGCCATTTGGCAGAGCGTTTATGAGAACGTACAGAAGGGTGAATCCTTTTCGTCCTCGCTGGAAATGTACAAGGGTGTATTCCCTGAGTTCCTGATTTCCATGGTAGCGGCAGGTGAGTCGAGTGGTTCTTTGGATGTTATCATGCAGAGAATGTCCGACCACTATGCGAAGGAAAACAAGATGAACAACACGATCAAGGGTGCTTTGACATACCCGATCATCCTGTTGATTCTCTGTATCGCTATTGTTATCGGTATGTTTACATTCATCATGCCGACGTTTGCAAACCTGTTTGAGAATCCTGATGATATGCCGCCTCTGACGAGAGTCATGATGGGCTTCAGCGACTCTCTGGTTAACTACTGGTTCATCTACATAGCCGTTATTGTGGCAGTTGTTGTCGGTGCGATTTACGCATTGAAGATCCCGAGCACCAGACTCAAGTGGGATAAGTTCATTATCAAGGGCCCGGCATTCGGTCCTCTGGTAGTAAAGATCTACACAGCACGTTTTGCAAGAACACTGTCCTCTCTGTATTCCAGTGGTATTCCGATGGTAGAGTGTCTGCAGAGATCCTCCTCCATTCTGGGCAACAGATACATTGACCAGTGCTTTGTAAATGTAGTTGATGAAGTAAAACAGGGTGAAACACTTTCTGCTTCTATTCAGAGAACAGAAATCTTTGACTCCATGTTCTGCTCCATTATTTACGTCGGTGAGGAAGCCGGTGCATTGGATACCATCCTTACCAAAACATCCGATTACTATGATGAAGAAGCTGACTCCGCAGTAAGCCGTCTGGTTAGCCTGCTGGAACCGGTTATGATCATCATCATGGGTATTGCAGTAGGTCTGGTTGTTGCAGCTGTACTGCCTGCTATGTACGACTCCTTCGACGCTATCGCAGCGTAAACTTAACAAACGAGAGGTGGAAAAGTAAATGCTTTCATTTGATATTACCGATAGAAATATACGAATTATTAAGGGTACAGAGAGCAACGGCAAGATCAAGATCAGCTCTGCCGCAACCCTGAATCTGGATGAGGCTGTTATTGTTAACGGTCATGTAAACGACATCAACCGTGTAGCAATGATGATCAACCAGGTGCTCAAGCAGAACAATATGCCTGATAAGGAAGCAATCGTAAGTATCGCTTCCAACCAGACAGTCTTCAAGGAACTGCTGATTCCTCCGACGACGAAGGAAAGCGAATTCATGAAGAATATCCGTCATGAGCTGCAGATGCAGATCAACATTGACGATTCCTATTCTGTAGGTTACCTGATCGTGGGCGAACCCGAGGAAACAGAAACCGGCGAGAGAATGCAGAAGATTCTGGCAACAGCTTGCCCGTATGATGTAGTAGATTGCTACAAGCGTATTTTCCATATGCTTGGCATTAACCTCAGATCCATCATGATCGGATGTAATGCGATCACAAAGGTGCTGCTGGCTGATGTAAAGGTAAAGAGCCTGATGCCCCTGCTTGCTGTACAGATCGACAGCAACTTCATCAGCTTGAACCTGTATGAGAACAACCAGCTGTCCTTCTCCCGTTTCGCAT
>JAZOBK010000255.1:0-6447 GCA_045595985.1 Oscillospiraceae bacterium | reverse complement strand
CAGTTCCGGATTTCCCACTGCAAATCCAATACGCATTCCTGCCATGGAACGGGATTTGGAAAAAGTCTGGATGACCAGCAGATTTTCGTACTTTTCCAGAAGTGAAAGACAGCTCTTGCCGCCGAAATCAATGTATGCTTCGTCCACCATGACAACGGAATCGGGGTTTGCTTTGAGGATTTCTTCAATCGTTTCAAGTGATTCCAGAACGCCTGTGGGGGCGTTCGGATTCGGGAAAATGATACCGCCGTTGGGAATTCTGTAATCCGCAGGATCAATGCGGAAATCACTGTTCAGCGGAATAGTCTGATACGGGATCCGGTAAACCTCCGCCCAGACATCGTAGAAAGAGTAGGTAATGTCAGGAAACAGAATCGGTTTATCGGAATTGAAAAACGTCAGAAATGCCATAGAAATCACATCATCAGAACCAACGCCAACGAAAATTTGTGAAGGCTTTACCTTGTAGAATTCTGCAAGTGCATTCACAAGAACCTCAGAATTGGTATCGGGATACAGACGCATTCTGCCGCATTCGTAGTCTTTCAGAATCTCCGCTGCACGCTGTGTCGGCGGATACGGATTTTCATTGGTGTTCAGCTTAATAACATCGGAAAACTTGGGCTGTTCACCGGGCGTGTAGGGAACAACACGTCTGATATTGGCTTCCCAGCTCATGCTTATTCCTCCTCAAAACGAACCTTGATGGCATTTGCGTGTGCGGTCAGACCTTCCCGTTCTGCAATCAGAACGATGTCATCTTTTGCATCACGCAGGGCATCCTCTGTATAATAAATATAGCTGGAACGCTTAATAAAGCTGTTCACACCGAGCGGAGAGAAGAAACGTGCGGTTCCGCTTGTCGGAAGGACATGGTTCGGGCCTGCATAGTAATCACCGAGCGGCTCGGACGCATAGGCACCGAGGAATACAGAACCTGCATTGTCAAGGGATCCGATCAGTTCCAGCGGATTTTCCATGAGAACTTCAAGGTGTTCGGGAGCAATGGCGTTTGCAAGTACCACCGCCTCATCACGGGACTTACAAATCAGAATTGCCGCATAGTCACGCAGGGACTTTTCAATGATCTCCTTTCTGGAGAGATATGACATCTGACGGATGATCTCATTTTCCACATTTTCAACAAGCGATTCGTCAGTTGTCACCAGAATAGAGGATGCAAGTACATCGTGTTCTGCCTGTGACATGAGATCAGCTGCGACAAATTTCGGATCGGCAGTTTTGTCAGCCATTACCATAATTTCACTCGGGCCTGCAATCATGTCAATGTCCACAACGCCGTAGAGCAGCTTCTTTGCAGTTGCAACATAGATATTTCCGGGGCCAACAATCTTGTCAACCTTCGGGATCTCCTCCGTACCGTAAGCGAGTGCAGCAATTGCCTGTGCACCGCCCGAAAGGAACACTCTGTCAACACCGCAGATGGCAGCGGCAACAAGAATATCCTTATTCGGTGTACCGTCCTTACAGGGCGGCGTTACCATGATAATTTCCTGAACGCCTGCGATTTTTGCGGGAATCGCATTCATCAGCACGCTGGAAGGATAGGCAGCTGTTCCGCCGGGCACATACAGTCCCACACGTTCCAGACCACGCACTCTCTGACCGAGAATCACGCCATTTGGCTTTGCATCAATAAAACTCTGGGGCTTCTGTCGATTGTGGAAATCAGCGATGTTTTCCTGTGCATTCAGCAAAGCATTGACAAATTCGGGATCTGCTTCCGTCAGTGCGTCGTTGATCACTTCACGAGGCACTTCGTAATACTGGGGAAGATTGCCGTCAAACTTCTTGGTATAGGCTTTCACTGCTTCATCGCCGCCCTCTCTGACGGTGTCGATGATTTCGGTAACGATCTGTGTCACACGACGATCGGTTTCGCCGCTGCGACGTTCCAATTCTTTCAAAAAGGCATATTCCTGTACACCGTCGCAAACAATTTTCTTAATCATTGAGTTTTTCCTCCAACTTCTGCACAAAGCTTTCGATTTCCTGCTGACGCATCTTCAGGCTGACCGTGTTGACGATCAGTCTTGCGGAAATCTGTGCAATATCTTCTACGACCTCAAGGCCGTTTTCCTTCAGGGTAGTTCCGGTTTCCACAATATCCACAATGCCATCCGCAAGTTCAAGAAGAGGTGCAAGCTCCACGGAGCCTTCGATCTTGACAATATCCACGTCCATGTTCTTTCCCTCGAAGAAATTGCGGGTAACGTTGGGGTATTTGGATGCTATGGTCTTTACACCGAATCCGTCATAGAACGGATAATCCTTCTTTGTAGCAAGGGCAAATTTGCATTTTCCGAATCCCAGATTGACAAGCTCAAACAGCTTGCCGTTCATTTCCATCAGAGTATCTTTTCCGACAACACCCATATCACATACACCATGCTCGACATAGGTAATGACATCTGCCGCTTTCGCAAGCACCACTTCAAGATTAGCATCGGGTACATACAGGATCAGACGTCTTCCCTTTTCATGCAGCTCAGTGCAGTCGTAGCCCAGACTTTCCAGAAGCTTTACCGTATCCTTTTCAAGTCTGCCTTTTGTCAATGCAATTCTCAGCGGCTTATTCATTGGCGTCTACCTCCGTACCATCTTCGGAAACAAAAATGATCTTTCCGATTTTCTTATCCTTTGCATATTCACGAACAAGCTCCAGATCGGAGAACAATGCGTGTTCTACAATTTTTCCTTCTTTACGCAATTCCTCGGCAACTGCAACTGCCTGTGCTTCGCATCCCTCGGCTGCTGAAACCAACACATCGGGAACAGCGATCTGCGGCTTTTCAAGCTTTGCCGCTGCACCTGCAACCGCATCCACATTCACAGCCATGCCGACAGCGGGAATATCATACCCGAATTCGGACAGAAGCTTATCATATCTGCCGCCGGAAAGTACCTCCTCGCCGCAGCCTTCCAGATAACCCTTAATGACAAGTCCTGTATAGTAATCAGTTTTGTTAACAAGTCCAAGATCCACAGTGATTTTGCCGTTCTGATTCATTTCACAAACCTCAAGGTACAGAGATTTCAGATGATCCAGAAGCATTTCAATTCTCGCATCCTGAAACAACGCCGCTGCCTTTTCGAATACTTCCTCACCGCCAAACAATGTGGGCAGTTTCTTCAGTGCATTGGTGATCTTGTTGTCACCCATGCGATCCAGAAGATCGTTAAGGGCGGGATAGTTCTTTTCCTCAATCAGACTGCGGATTTCTTCCTTCTGTGCAGGCGTCGCATTCAGTCGATGCATCAGCTCTCGGAAGATTCCGACATCGCCAAGCTCCAGAGAATAATTCACGCCCACCGATGACATTACAGATACCGCAGCGGAGATGATCTCCACATCCGCCATTCTGGAGGAAGAACCGAGAAGCTCAATTCCGGTCTGCACGATCTCATCACTTCTGCCCTTAAGGGAAGGTTCAAAGCGATACACAGGTTGATTGTAGAACAAACGCAGCGGCAGCATCGCATCCTTCAGACGGGTTGCCACAACTCTGGCAATGGGCATGGTGGAATCGGGACGCAGGACAAGCAGTCTGCCCTTGTTGTCAGTCAGCTTGTACAGCTCCTCCTGCGGAAAATAACGAGAATTGAGATTGAACACATCGTAAAACTCCATCCCGGGAGTAATCAGTTCCACATAACCCATCCGTTTAAAAATGGAATGGATCTTCTTTTCCGTTGCACGCTTGACATAGCATTCTTCAAACAAATAATCCCTTGTTCCCTCGGGAGTGATCAAATCATATCGACGCATAGCTTTCCTCTTTTCTTCTTTTCTGTTCTTGCTGATCAAAAGTTTCTGGCACTTTAGTCTATTACTATGATAATATAGTAACACATTGCAATCCATTTGTCAAGTTAAAAGAACGACATTTGTGTGGATTTCGGCAAATCGCCAAATGCTCCTAAACTATCGAGCATCTCTATTATGGTTTTTGACGCACCGCTCTGTGTCTGAAACTCCTCCACGGACATATAGTCACCGTTCTGGGCGGCTTCGTAGATGCCGTTTGCAGCTGCTTCACCAACGCCTCCGATGGCTGAAAATGGAATTCGGATCTTCCCATCCTCAATCAGATATTTGGTTGCATGGGATTTTTTCAGATCCACCTGCAGGAACGTACATCCACGACTCATCATTTCATTGACAATGAGCAGAATTTCGTACAAATCGGTTTCTTTTTTGGAACGATCATTTCCTTTTTCCTTCAGTTCCCGTATCTTTGCACGAACCGCACCGATTCCTGCCATGGCAAGTTCGACATCAAAATCCTCTCCACGAACGGTAAGGTATGTGGAATAGAATTCCAGCGGTTTATACAGCTTGAACCATCCAAGCTTCATTGCTGCAATAACATATGCAGCAGCATGAGCTTTCGGGAACATATACTTGATCTTCAGACAGCTTTCGATGTACCAGTCCTCTACCCCGTGATCTTTCAGCATCTGGATGCGTTCGGGGGTAAAGAACTGCGGGGCCTTACCCTTTCGGGTAAACTCCATGATCTGGAACGCTTCCTTCGGTTCTACACCCTTATACAGCAATGTTGTCATGATACTGTCACGGGTTCCGATTACCTGGGAAATATCACAAATATTATTTTCAATCAGATCCTTGGCATTTCCCAGCCACACGTCCGTACCATGGGAGAGTCCGGAGATCTGGAGAAAGTCGCTGAATTTTTTGGGCTTTGCATCCATCAGCATACCAATTGTAAATCCGGTACCCATTTCGGGGATACCCAGACTTCCGGTCGCACAGAATATATCATCGGCGGTCACGCCAAGAACGGAACAATCCGTACACATTCTGATGACTTCAGGATCGTAGCCCGGAATATCCTTGATTTTCAGTCCTGTCAAATCCTCCAGATGCTTGTACAACGTCGGAACGACATGACCGAGTTCATCAAGCTTGAGGATCGTGTCGTGAATGGAATGGAAGTCGAAGTGTGTTGTAATCACGTCGGAATCCGTCGAATCGGCAGGGTGCTGCACGGGTGTGAAATCATACACCTCATAATCGGATGGTACAACTACCATGCCGCCCGGATGCTGACCGGTGGTTCGCTTGATTCCCGTACATCCGATGGACAGGCGGTTTTCCTCTGCGGAATTGAGGGCAGTTCCCTGTTCCTCAAGATACTTCTTAACAAAGCCAAATGCAGTTTTATCCGCAATGGTGCCGATGGTACCGGCTTTGAATACATTATCACGTCCGAACAGTTCCTCCGTATAACGGTGGGCACTGGACTGGTATTCACCTGAAAAGTTCAGGTCAATATCGGGAGCCTTATCTCCGTCAAAACCAAGGAAGGTTTCAAACGGAATGTCATGTCCCTCGCAAATCAGTTCCTCTCCGCAGTTCGGGCAATTCTTTGCGGGCAGATCGTAACCGGAGCCGTAGCTGCCATCGGTGATGAATTCGCTGTACTTACACTTTTTACAGATATAATGCGGCATAAGCGGATTAACCTCCGAAATGCCCGCCATAGAAGCTACGAAGGACGAACCTACGGATCCACGGGAACCTACAAGATAACCGTGCTGTTCAGAGTTATAGACAAGCTTTTGTGCGATCATGTACAGCACGGAGAAGCCGTGCTTGATGATGGACGCAAGCTCTCGGTCAAGGCGTTTTTCCACGATTTCGGGTAACGGATCGCCATAGATCTCCCTTGCACGCTCATGCGTGATGCGTTTGAGATCTTCTTCCGCACCTTCGATGGTCGGAGTAAATGTACCCTTCGGGATGGGGTGGACGTGTTCACAGGCATTCATGATGTGAAGCGGATTGTCGATTACCACTTCTTCTGCCTTCTTTTCACCGAGATATGCAAATTCCTCCAGCATTTCATCCGTTGTACGCAGGTAGAGCGGGGGCTGAATTTCCGCATCATTGTATCCCTGTCCCGACGCCAGAATCTTACGGAAAACACTGTCCTTCTTATCGAGAAAATGCACATCACAGGTCGCGACAACGGGAATACCGAGTTTTTCACCAAGTGCAATGATCCGGCGATTGTAATTGCGAAGCGTTTCTTCATCCTGTGCAGTTCCATTACGGATCATGAATTCGTTATTACCAATCGGCTGAATCTCCAGATAATCGTAAAACTTTGCAATCTTTTCCAGTTCCTCGTCGGATTTGCCGTCAACCATTGCAGAAAAAAGTTCCCCGGCTTCGCAGGCACTTCCGAAGATCAGACCGTCACGATGCTGTTCCAGTACGGATTTCGGGAGCAGCGGATGACGATAAAAATAATTAAGGTGACCGTAAGAAACCAGTCGATAGAGATTCTTTAAGCCAACCTGATTACGAACAAGAATAATATGATGGTAGGATTTCAGTTTCTTGACGTCAATCGCATCGGTCTTGGTATTGAGGTCGTTCAGTGTTTCAACGCCTTT
>JAZOBK010000254.1:0-2650 GCA_045595985.1 Oscillospiraceae bacterium | reverse complement strand
AACCAAATTATTCCTCCATTCCTTTCCATTCACAGACCGTCTTTTTCGTCTACATATAATTGTAACAATTTTCGCCGCACTGTATTTTCCACAGCGTATTGTAACGAAACACTGCGGAAACCTCTGTGAAGCGATCGGTTTTTCACAAGTTTCAACACACTACATATTGTGTTTGGGAACATATGTTTCCGATAAACATAAATCAGCATTCTTCTTTTGAATCATGTCAAAATAAGTCGATTTTAGGCTGTTTTGCACAAAAGTATGCAACATTTATTGTGGTAATTGTGACTGAAATATGCTTGACAAGCTGCGATTTATCGGTTATACTATAATAGAACGATAAAAAAGGAGTACAAGATATTGTGTTGTGAAAGGATGGGTTTTGATATATGCTGATGTACATTATGAAGCGTGACGGCAGACGTGTGCCGTTCAATGTAGAAAAGATTGCAAACGCAATTTTTAAGGCTGCCAAAGCAGTTGGCGGCACAAATTACGATGAATCCATGGCAGTTGCCGAGGAGGTATGCAGGCTCTGCGACGCAGCCTACAGCGACACCCCCACAGTAGAACAGGTACAGGATCTGGTAGAAAAGGTGTTGATAGAGAGAGGACACGCCCAGACTGCCAAGGCATACATTCTGTATCGTTACGAACGCACACGGGCAAGAGAGATGAAGACCAACCTGATGAGCGTTCTCAATGAGCTGACATTCCATTCCGCTAAAGACAGCGATATTAAGAGAGAAAATGCAAATATTGACGGCGATACCGCAATGGGCACCATGCTCAAGTACGGCAGCGTTTCCGCAAAGGAATTCTATGAGATGTATGTTCTCCGTCCGGAGCACGCCAAGGCACACGCTAACGGCGACATCCACATCCATGATCTTGACTTCCTGACGCTGACTACTACCTGCTGTCAGATCGACCTGATCAAGCTCTTTAAGGGCGGATTCTCCACCGGTCACGGCTTCCTGCGTGAACCGAATGATATTTCCAGCTACTCCGCTCTCGCCTGCATTGCCATTCAGTCCAACCAGAATGATCAGCACGGCGGTCAGAGCGTTCCGAATTTTGATTACGCAATGGCTGACGGCGTCAGAAAGACCTATGTTTCAAGATACAGGCAGAACGTTGCCCGTGCACTGGATCTCCTCTGCGGCTGCGAAAATGCCGAAGCTCTGGCAGAGAACATGATGCAGGCAATGGATAGCGAAGGTCTGGTGCCCGTTCTTGCAAATGATAACGGTTTCACCGAAAAGGCTGCTGCATATCTTGCCCAGAGTGTATCTGCAGAACAGGCTGCACAGGTTTTGGCATTTGCCGCAAAGCACGCCTACAGCGAAACCAACCGTGCAACCTATCAGGCAATGGAAGCACTGGTGCACAACCTGAACACCATGAACAGCCGTGCAGGTGCACAGACGCCGTTCTCCTCTATCAACTATGGTACGGACACTTCTCCGGAAGGTCAAATGGTCATCGAAAATATCCTGCTGGCAAACGAGGCAGGTCTTGGAAACGGCGAAACACCGATTTTCCCGATCCATATCTTCAAGATCAAGGAAGGCATCAACTACAATCCGGAGGATCCGAACTACAAGCTGTTCAAGCTCGCCTGCCGTGTATCGGCAAAGCGTCTGTTCCCGAATTTCTCCTTTATCGACGCTCCCTACAACCTCAAGTACTACAAGGAAGGCGACTACGAAACAGAGATCGCTTACATGGGCTGCCGTACCAGAGTCATCGGCAATGTACATGATCCGAGCCGTGAGATCGTCACCGGCAGAGGCAACCTGAGCTTCACTTCCATCAATCTCCCCAGACTTGCAATTAAAGCTGACAGGGATGTGGATGCATTCTTTGAGAGTCTGGACAATATGATGGAACTTGCCATTGATCAGCTGATGCATCGTTTCCACATTCAGTGCCAGAAGAAGGTACGCAACTTCCCGTTCCTGATGGGACAGGGGATTTGGATGGATTCCGAGAGCCTGAGTCCCGACGAGGATCTGAGCGAGGTGCTCAAGCACGGCACATTATCCGTGGGCTTTATCGGTCTTGCGGAAACGCTCAAGGCACTCATCGGTGAGCATCACGGCGAGAGCGAACGTGCAAGAGAAATGGGACTGCGGATCATCCGCAGAATGCGTGAGCGTCTGGATGCAGAAGCACAGGCAACAGGTCTGAACTTCTCCCTGCTGGCAACCCCCGCAGAGGGACTTTCCGGACGTTTCGTCGGCATGGACAAGAAGAAGTTCGGTATCATTGAGGGCGTTACGGATCGTGCATATTACACCAACTCCTTCCACGTTCCGGTATATTACACCATCAGTGCGTTTGACAAGATCAAGATTGAAGCACCGTACCACGAGCTGACCAATGCAGGTCATATCAGCTATGTGGAGCTTGACGGCGATCCGCTGCAGAATCTTTCCGCATTTGAAAAGGTGATCCGCTGCATGAAGGAATCCGGTATTGGATACGGCTCCATCAACCACCCCGTTGACCGTGATCCCGTTTGCGGCTACACTGGCATTATCGGCGACAAGTGCCCGATGTGCGGCAGACCTGAATCCGATCACAATCAGGTTGGATTTGAGAGAATCCGCCGCATCACCGGTTATCTGGTAGGCACTCTGGA
>JAZOBK010000253.1:0-13138 GCA_045595985.1 Oscillospiraceae bacterium | reverse complement strand
TGGCTACGATCCGACTTGTTGTCGCACCCTCCATAAAGTTCATCCCCTTGAGAATGGCATTCTTCCCATATTTCTGTTTGATCTGCAGCATGGCTTTCTGCATTCCCTTTTCTTTGGCAAGCCGTTTGGCTTCTTCCTCCTGCTGCTGCACAAGGGTTTCGTAATCCGTAAAAAAGTCCAGCTGTACATCCGTTTCCGCCACACTGCTTTCCAAAGCGATGTGATTTGCCACCACATACATCCGCCGCACGGTAAGGCTTCTGTCTACGATACGATCATACAGTTCCATCACTTTATCGGTAATCAGCTTTGTAGAGGATGTCTGCCGACCGAGATTGATCGAACCATGTGCAGATTTCGGAACCCTTCTGCCATAATGGTCAGTGGTGACTGTTCCCTGATACAACCGCAGTTTTTCAGGATCAGCCAGATTTTCAATATCGTAACCCACTGTCAGCACCATCTGGTCAGTAACAAGTCCTTTGTCTACCAGATCCAGCACCAGCAGTTCTGTCATTTCCTGCACGATCAGCCTTGCCTTTTCAAAATCATAGGGGCACTGCAGCACCTGTCCCGAACTAAGACTCTGATTTTCCGGTCGATACGCCTTGATATCTGCTATGGTACAGCTTTCCCATCCCCACGCGTGGTCAATGAGCAGCTCTGCATTGACGCCGAACATCCGATACAGTAAATCCTCATGGTACAGCGAACAGCGGGCAATATCCCCCATCGTATAGATTCCCTTGGCTTGCAGTTTTCGTGCGTATCCGTTCCCGATCCTCCAGAAATCCGTCAGCGGACGATGTTCCCAAAGCTTACGGCGGTAGGACATTTCATCCAGCTGTGCAATACGGTCGCCGTTTTCATCCGCAGGCATCTTCTTCGCCACAATATCCATAGCGATCTTACAAAGGTACATATTTGTGCCAATACCGGCAGTTGCCGTAATTCCTGTTTCACGCAGGACGTCGAGGATCATCTTCCTCGCAAGCTCCTGTGCCGTCATTCCATAGGTTTTCAGGTAGGCACTTGCATCTATGAACACTTCATCAACGGAATACACATGAATATCCTCGGGAGCAATGTATCGAAGATAGATCTGGTAGATCTGTGTGCTTACTTCCATATAGCGTGCCATCTGCGGCGGTGCTACGATGTAGTCAAGGGCAAGCGAGGGATCACGGTGCAATGTTGGGGCATCGATGGAGCTGCCGACAAAAGTATGCTGCGGTGCATTCCATTTCCGCTGTGCATTGACTGCTTCCACCCGTTCCATCACTTCAAATAATCTCGCCCGACCGCCGATGCCGCAGGCTTTCAGCGAAGGAGAAACCGCAAGACATACAGTCTTTTCAGTGCGTCCGGGATCTGCAACAACAAGATTGGTCGTCAATGGATCAAGACCACGTTCCACGCATTCCACGGATGCGTAAAAGGACTTTAAATCAATTGCAATGTATGCATATTCTTCCCGTTCCATGACCTTTCCTCCGAAATCGAAAATTTGTTCTATTTTTATTATAACACAGAGAATCAAAAAAATCAAGGGGGAATTTCAGGAAATGAACAGGTTTGTCAAATTACCTCAATGTCAAAAAACGCAGGATGCTTTTGTGCATCATGCTGAATTTCAAAAAGTTTCCTCCAAACATCCAATCTTTTTCCATTTATATTGTTTTATTGGTAGAGCAAAAAAACATCATACCCGAAAAGGAGGAGATTCTATGAAAAAACTGACTGCAATGATCGTATCCCTGCTCATCATGGGCAACGCCGCTGCACTTCCGGCTGCAATGACCGTATCGGCTGACACACTGCCGCAGGAGGGAATCACCTATGCTGAACTGCAAATCGGAGATTTTACCTATCTCAAATTCCCCACACACATTGAAATTGCCCGTTGTACATCGGATGCGTCGGAAATTATCGTACCTGAACAGATTGATGATCTGCCCGTTACCATCATCTGTGAGGGTGCATTCCAAGGACTTTCAAATCTTACAGCGGTCGTTCTTCCGCAAAGCGTTAAGGAAATCGGCGATTACGCTTTCGAAGGCACTTCCCTGAAAGATGTATACTGGGAAGGCGATGCGTATGCATGGGGAGATGTAACACTCCCCAAAGTAGAAGATCCGATTCTGTATGCAAACCACTATCATAATTATGTGAGCTATGCTTCCGGAGAGGATTATACCCCGGGATTTCACAACGGCATGGCGTACAGAAAGTACAGCGACCATATTGAAATCTATCAGCTGAACTACACACTTTCCGAAATCGAGATCCCTTCACAGATCGAAGGGCTTCCCGTTACCATTGTAAACGGATTCTTTGACAAGAATCTCGTGGGCGGATGGTATTGGCAAAACCATGCACTGACATCCATTACCATTCCGGAAACGGTATCAAAGTTCGGCATTACAGGCTGTCAATCCTTAAAAATGATTATTCTTGACGAAAAAAATCCCTATTTCAGTGTTGTGGACAACAACCTGTTGTTCAGCAAGGATATGACAACTCTATGCTATTATTCGCCGTATCGTTCCGCAGCGTCCTATACGGTTCCCGACACGGTGACAACCATTGGGAGCGGGGCTTTCACGGGCTGTGAAAAATTGCAGGAGATCATTCTTCCCGACACACTGAACACCATCGAAAGAGACGCATTCATCGGCTGCCGCAGTCTTAAATCACTTGCACTCCCCGACAGCCTGACGAAATTGAATGATCCTTTCTCCCACTGTTACAGCCTTCGGTATCTGGAAATTCCGGAGGGTGTGACGGATCTGTCTGATTTACAGTTGTTCTTCTGCGAGGAGCTGACTACGCTGATACTCCCTGACACGCTTACTTCCATCACGGATCACGCAATGGGCTACGGTGATCCTGGGCTGACGGATATTTACTATGCGGGAACGGAGGAACAGTGGAACGAAATCGTCCACATGGTACCGACAGGAAATCATGCAAATCCGTTTGAAAATGTAAATATTCACTTCGATTTTCAGGGTTTCTCCCCTGCCGATCTCAACGGTGATACGCAAATCAATGCCAACGACGCTGCCATGCTTCTGACCGCTGCTGCAGAACTTGGTGCAGACAGTGAAAGCGGATTAACGGATGCACAGATTGAGGCAGCGGATCTCAATGGTGATGGCAGTGTTGACGCTTCGGATGCAGCATATATACTTGCATATACAGCATCTGTTGGAGCAGGTTCTGAAAAAAGTCAGATAATGAACTATGTGTATGAAAATGAAAAAATCGTGCGGCGTCTTTCGGTCTGTGCATCCAATGATACAAGATGGCCGGGAGATAATACCATAAAAGTTTTTGAGGATCGTGCGGCACTGGAAGATCATCTGAAACAATGGGATCACTATATGGGGATCAATACCTACAGTGGGTTGGGAACAGCCTATGATGTGGAAGAATTTCTTCCCTTGGTTTGTGAACCATATAATGACGAATTTTTCTTGAATCATAATGTCATTGCAATTCATTTCAATGAATCATCCTCTCCGAGCTGGCATGAGGTTTGCGGTATTGACAACAATGCGGACGGTTCTATTTCTATTTCCATCTTGACGCACAACAAGTGGGGAGATCCTCTGGAAGAACAATGGATCATTCTGGTGCGGGTTGATAAAACAATAACAGATGCACAGATGGTGAATCTAATGGTAACAGGAGAGAATATGCAGGATTCATCCCTTGCTGATTGACCAAAGACATAAATCGCATTCCAAGTGAAAACCGTGCAGAATCGTAACGATTCTGCACGGTTTTTTTTGTATCCATAGAAATATCTTCATTGTGTCAGCAAGGGGCTATGGCGTCAGTGGCAAATGCTATCTTCGATGATTTTTTCCGTGACATCCTTTTCGAACTTTTGTAATACTGCTCCGTCATGCAGTATGAGAACGGTCGGCAGTACGGTTACGCCGAAACGCTCTGCAAGCTCCCCGTCCGTATCCACATTGACTGAATAGGCGGAAACATACGCCTCATACCGATCGGAAAGTATATCAAGCTTTGGTTCGAGTGCACGGCACGGTGCACACCATGATGCATAAAAATCAAGCAGAACGGTTTTTCGGAAGCTCTCCTCCAGAAGTTCATCCATGTGTGAAGCAGTTGTATGAAACAGCATATAATCTCCTCTTTTTACTGTATTTGAGAATAGTATAACACAAACTTTTGTATGAGTCAAGGGATGCAAAAACATTTGACAAGCGGCAGCTTTTGTGGTATAATGAAAAAGCAGAAAGACAGTTCACGGCTCATACCTGTCTTAAAAGAAAACCGTGCACTGTGTTCTGCCTGTCAGCACACAGTTTTTTTATGCGATTTTGATGTTGGAGGAACATAAAATGTATACATTAACCACAACTGCCGCCTTTGACAGTGCACATTTCCTGCACGGCTATAACGGCAAATGTGCCAATATTCATGGGCACCGCTGGACGCTGAAGGTCACCATCGCAAGTGATTCCCTGCAAAACGGCGGTCAGCAGGAGGGCATGGTGATAGATTTCGGCGATTTGAAGAAAGAGGTTCGCAGTCTTGCGGATGCGTGGGATCATGCACTGATCTATCAGGAAAATTCCCTGAAACCTGCGACAGTTTCCGCACTGCAGGAGGAAAATTTCCATATGATCGCTGTACCGTTCCGTCCGACAGCGGAGCATATGGCAAAGTATTTTTTTGAAGCACTGAGAAGCAAGGGCTTAAACGTCAAGCAGGTTCTGGTATTTGAAACACCGGAAAACTGTGCAGGCTATGAGGAGTGAAGAAATGGCGGAATTTAAAATTGCGGAACGCTTTGTCAGCATTAACGGAGAAGCGGCACACGCAGGCGAACTTGCCGTATTCATTCGATTTGTCGGATGCAATCTCAATTGCAGTTATTGTGACACTGCATGGGCAAACAAGGTAGATGCACCCTACACGACTTATACCACGGAGGAACTCTGTGATTATGTGAAAGAAAGCGGCGTACACAATGTTACCCTGACGGGCGGTGAACCGCTTTTGCAGTCCGATTTATCGGAGCTGCTTGCCGCACTGCATCGCTTGGGTGTACGGACTGAAATTGAAACCAACGGCAGTCTGCCGATTGCGGAATATGCCAAAACAGCATACCGCCCGTCATTCACGCTGGATTACAAATGTCCTTCCAGCGGAATGGAACCACGGATGGATGCAAGCAATTACCTCTACCTTACAGATAAAGACTGCGTAAAATTTGTGGTGGGCTGCATCGAGGATCTGGAATGTGCAAACAAAATCATCGACGCCTACCATCTTGCAGAACGCTGCCGTGTCTATTTCAGCCCCGTATTCGGGAAAATTGATCCAAAGGACATTGTGGCGTTCATGCAGGAACACATCATGAATGGTGTGCGGCTTCAGCTTCAGCTGCACAAATTTATCTGGAATCCGGAAGAAAGGGGTGTGTAACATGGCAATTGATCAGGAAAAGCTTGCTTTCCATATCAAGGGTATCCTTGGAGCGATCGGAGAAGATCCCGAGCGTGAAGGTTTACTGGAAACCCCCGAACGAACCGCAAGAATGTATGCTGAAATGCTGGAGGGATGCAATTATACAAATTCGGAAATTGCGGAAATGTTTGGCAAAACCTTTACACAGACAGCCGGCACGGAACAGGACATCGTGATCATGCGTGACATTGAGATATTCAGTTTCTGTGAGCATCATATGGCTTTGATGTATGATATGAAAGTGACCATCGCTTATATCCCGAACGGCAAGGTGATCGGACTGAGCAAAATGGCACGCATTGCAGAAATGGCTGCAAAACGTCTGCAGCTGCAGGAACGCATCGGTTCTGATATTGCCGAGATCATACAGATGGCAACGGGGAGCGAAGATGTAGCGGTATTCATTCGCGGCAAGCACAGCTGTATGACGGCAAGGGGGATCAAGAATACGCCTGCTGTCACGGACACGCAGACGCTTCGTGGAAAATTTGCAGCGGATGCGTCGCTTTTGCAGAGAGTGGGGATCTTGCATTGAGGGAAATAGAACTGCTATTGACAAAGCCCCGTGAATCCTATTTTGTGACAGGAATGCTGATGTGTACGGCAGGTTTTCTGGAAGCCTATACCTACATTCTCAAAGGCGGTGTGTTTGCCAATGCACAGACAGGTAATATGGCACTTCTTGCATTGGCGGCGGCGGAAGGTGACTGGCTGCGTGCGGTTTCCTGTATCATTCCCATCGTTTCCTATATCATCGGCATCTGGCTGACATTGCGTATGCCCAAACGCCTGCAAAAAGGAATTCGTCGGGAAACGGTATTTGTTCTGGCTGAGATAGTGATTTTCACAGTAATCGGATTTCTTCCGGCAAATGTTCCGTTTGCGGTTTCTACCATTGCGGTATCGTTCATCTGTGCCATACAGTACAATACCTTTACCAATGCACACGGAATCCCCATGGCAACAACATTCTGTACCAATAATCTGCGGCAGGCAGTCATCAATTTCTATCACGCAATCCACAAAACAGATGCGGACGCCACTCGTAAAGCGTGGTTCTTTGTGAGGCATCTGACTTGTTTTCTTATGGGTGGAGTTGCAGGTGGATTTCTGTGCAAATGGTTTGACGAACGTGCCATCTGGATGAATGCGGCGGCGTTGATTCTCGTAGCCGGTGTGATGATTTGGGCGGATCTGAAACACAAGTGAGTAGAATTATATGAAAGTCAAAGGATAATTACATGAAAAAAAGCATTGGTATTAGCAAGCGGCGGGCACGGAACCCGTGCAGGTGATTCGCATGGGTAAGTCATATTTCATGGGAAATTCCTGTCTTGCGTTGTAAACATCCATAACGCAATATGCTTGCAAGCAGAGCATATTGCTATTGTAAAATGATAAGGAGATCATCATGAAAAAAGCATTGGTATTAGCAAGCGGCGGGGTGGATAGTACGACTTGTCTTGCACTTGCAGTGAAGGAATATGGGAAGGAAAACGTTGTTGCATTGTCGATGTACTACGGACAGAAGCACAACAAAGAACTGGAAGCGGCAAGAGCGATTGCAGCTTATTATGGTGTGGCATACAAGGAACTGGATCTATCCCTAATTTTTTCAGATTCTAAATGCTCGCTGCTGTTACATTCCGATGAGGAGATTCCTACGGATAGTTACGCTGAACAGCTCTCCAAATCGGACGGTAAGCCTGTTTCTACCTATGTACCGTTCCGCAATGGACTGTTTCTGGCATCTGCGGCAAGCATTGCATTGTCGAACGACTGCACTGAAATTTACTACGGTGCACACAGTGACGATGCCGCAGGCAGCGCCTATCCCGATTGCAGTGAAACATTCAATATGGCGATGTCTGCGGCGATTTTTGAAGGAAGCGGACAATGCCTTCGGGTGCACGCACCTTTTGTGAGCATGACAAAATCAGAGGTTGTAAAAACAGGATTGGAACTCAATGCTCCATATCATCTGACTTGGAGCTGTTACGAGGGCAAGGACAAGCCGTGCGGAAAGTGCGGAACCTGCATTGACCGTGCGAGAGCGTTTGCAGAAAACGGTGTATCCGACCCGATCATCAAAGAATAAAGGAGAATCATTATGAGCCGCAGAAAAGAGGAAATGCAGGACATTACCCTGCTTGGAAACCAGAACGTAAAGTACGCACAGGATTATGCTCCCGAGGTGTTGGAAACCTTTGACAACAAGCATCCCGACAGGGATTATTTTGTAAAATTTAATTGTCCCGAATTCACAAGCCTGTGCCCGATTACGGGACAGCCAGATTTTGCAACTATCTATATCTCCTATGTACCGGATATCAAGATGGTGGAGAGTAAATCTCTCAAGCTCTATCTGTTCAGCTTCCGCAATCATGGGGATTTCCATGAGGACTGCGTGAACATCATCATGAATGATCTGATCAGACTGATGGATCCGAAATACATTGAAGTCTGGGGGAAATTCCTCCCTCGCGGCGGTATTTCCATTGATCCCTACTGCAACTACGGCAGAAAGGGCACGGTATGGGAGCAGGTGGCATTTGACCGCCTTGCAAAACATGATATGTATCCGGAAATGATCAATAACCGATAAAATGAACGGCTCACCATTAAATTGGTGAGCCGTTTTACATACGTTATTACATAGTTCCATCAAATACGGTTTCTATGTATTTGCCGGAATCCTCCGGTGTATAGATCCAGCGGTCAATATGGGAACCCTGATAAAAATAACGGATCGGTTCGGGTTTGCTTTCTTCTTCGCAGATGTCCACCATGATCAGCTTTACCTTTAGCTTTTCGGGGATCAGAGCCTTGATATAGACACTGATACGCTGTCCCACCTGCACGGGATGGCGAAGCTCGGCAAGTCCCGCAAGGTTCGGCATCAGTTCAATGAACACGCCGTATTTCTCAACGGAGCGAACGATGCCGCAGGTGGTTTCACCCACATGGAATAATTGGGCATTTTCCTCCCAAGTTCCCAGAAGCTCCTTATGCGACAGGCAGATCCGCTTGCCTTGCACTGCCTTAATAATAACTCTTACACTCTGTCCGACAGTGAAACGATCGGAAGGATGTGAGATTCTTGAAACAGAAATGGCGTCGATCGGCACCATGGACACGATACCGCAGCCAATATCCACAAATGCTCCGAATGGTTCCAGATGTGTTACTCTTGCGTCAATAATATCTCCGGGAGATAATTTTGTCAGAAACTGCTCGCTGCACTGTTCCTGTACGATCCTTCTGGAAAGGATCGCAACGGGTGTGCCGGTTTCATCATTTTCAATGCGAAGTACACGGAAACACACCGGTTTTCCGACACGAGCAATCAGGGCAATATCTCTGAGCTCTCCCTCTGCAATGCCGACTGCACCTTCTTCTCGGGGTATCATGCCTTTGATACAAGGTAAACCTACCCATAAATTATGATTACTGTCACACATCGTGACTTTTGCTTCCAGAATGCGGCCGCTTGCCTGTGCCTGCAGCAAACCTTGTACACTTGAAATTGCCGCTGTATTCTCTGGAGAATCCAGTAGCACTCCCTCTGGATAGAAAAATGTCATCATATTTTGACCTCCGATATATTATTTGAGGAACATTATGTCCCCATCACAGCGTATGCGGCTGTAATTTGAATTATGCTGCAATGTGTGAACATAATGTTCCGACACTTCCCCTTCTTCACTCTTCTATTTAATGCTACCATATTTTTACAGGCTTGTCAAGTGAATTATCTGTCGAATTCTCACGATTTTCGCACTTTTACAGCTCCGGCAGCTTGAATGATGGCTTCTGCTGCACCTGCGGTTTCTGCATCACACAGGACAAGCAGTTCTGCGGATTTTCGGTACATGGGTTCCGGCAGTACATCATCACTCATATCCGATACCATCACAGCTGTTGCGTAATTTGCCATCCGTAAGTTTGCAGGCAGTATTGTATACTTTTGTTTTCCGGTAAAAGATTCCGCTGCTCTTCCGATCGGCTGCACAAATGTCCGATGTACGCCGCGGACGCTGCGGCGTATTCTTCCGGCAGCAAGTTCTGCCAGCTCTACAGCCTCAAATTCTCCACGAATTCTGCATAGTTCCATACTTTTTTCCTCACCTAACACCGTTTTTTCATCACCCTGCATAGGATAATGGGTTCTTTTTTATCATTATTGAACAAATTCTAAAAAATATGATAACTAAATATTGCCTTTTTTTCAGAAATGCGTTATAATATAGAATGGCGACAAATGCATTTGCACATACTGCAAGAAAGGACTGTTTTAACATGGATATCAGACTGCATGACAGATTATTGATGAAAAAACAGCACCCTTGCGGCTCCAAAGAAATGGAAGTGTTAAGAGCCGGCATGGATTTTCGTCTTCGCTGCACAGGATGCGGCAGAGAATTCATGGTGCCAAGGCATAAAATCGAAAAATATATCAAACAAGTGATTCATAAGGAAGAAAACGATTGATTCTCCCCTGAAAATGAATACAGAAAGGTGATTCCCGTTATGTTCGAAAAGCTTTTGCAGATGGAACAGAAATATGAAGATATTAACACCCAGCTCTCCGATCCCGATGTGATCAATGACCGTGACAAATACACGGCATTTATGAAGGAATACAAGAACCTTACCCCCATCGTTGAGGCATTCCGCAGCTATAAGGCAACACAGGCGGAGCTGGATGAAGCAAAAGAACTGCTCGCTGACGGCTCACTGGACGCTGAACTGAAAGAGATGGCACAGCTTCAGCTTGAAGAGGCAAAGGATCAGCTTGAAGAACAGATGCAGGAACTCAAGATCCTGCTCCTGCCCAAGGATCCGAACGATGACAAGAACGTCATTATTGAGATCCGTGGCGGTGCCGGCGGTGAAGAAGCTTCCCTCTTTGCAAATTCCCTTTATCGTATGTATAGTATGTATGCGGAATCCCATCGCTGGAAGCAGGAGATCCTCAATGCCAATCCCACGGAACTTGGCGGTTACAAGGAAATCAGCTTTTCCATTGAGGGTGAGGGTGCGTATTCCCGCATGAAATATGAAAGTGGTGTACACCGTGTGCAGCGTGTTCCTGAAACCGAATCACAGGGACGCATTCACACGTCCACAGTTACAGTGGCAGTTCTTCCGGAAGCTGACGAGGTTGAACTGGAAATCAACCCTGCCGATCTCAAGATTGACGTATTCCGTGCCAGCGGTGCGGGTGGTCAGCATATTAACAAAACCGAATCTGCGGTGCGTATCACTCACCTTCCCACGGGCGTGATCGTGGAATGTCAGGATGAACGCAGCCAGCATAAAAATAAAGACAAGGCAATGAAAGTCCTGCGTGCAAGATTATTTGAAACTTTGCAGCAGGAACAGACGGACAAGATCGCATCTGAAAGAAAGATGCAGGTTGGTACGGGTGATCGTTCTGAACGTATCCGCACATACAATTATCCGCAGGGACGTATGACGGATCATCGTATCGGACTGACGCTGTATCGGCTGGAAAGCATCCTTAATGGCGATCTGGATGAAATTTTTGACGCTCTTGCCACTGCCGATCAGGCGGCAAAGCTTGCAGGACAGGATCATGATGACTAAATTTTTAAAGAGCACAACCGAAGAAATACAGATAGCCGCAGAACTTATCCGCAACGGAGAGCTTGTTGCATTTCCTACGGAAACGGTTTATGGTCTGGGTGCGGATGCCAGAAAAGAAAATTCCGTCAGGAATATTTTTGCAGCAAAAGGCAGACCAGCTGATAATCCATTGATCGTACACATCAGCGATCTCGCAATGATGCAGGAGATTGCTGCGGATGTTCCACCGATTGCCCAAAAGCTTGCAGAAGCATTCTGGCCGGGACCGCTGACTATGGTTCTCCCGAAACGTGACTGCATTCCTGCGGTGACTTCCGGCGGGCTGGATACTGTCGGCATTCGTATGCCGTCACATCCTGTTGCTTTGGAACTGATCCGACAGTCGGGCTGCCCGATCGCTGCACCGTCTGCCAATTTGTCCGGTTCTCCGAGTCCCACCACTGCCGAACACGTAATGGATGACATGGACGGAAGAATTGCCGCTGTGATTGACGGCGGACTCTGTGAAGTTGGTGTCGAATCGACGGTTATTTGCTTTGATGATGCGGAAACGATTCACATTCTGCGTCCCGGAATGATTTCTCCGGAGGATCTGGAACCGTATGCAGTACGCGTTTATGTGGATGAAGCCATTTTTAAACAGATTGATCCAAATGCTGTTGTTGCATCCCCCGGTATGAAATATCGTCACTATGCACCCGATACCATTATCATTCCTGTGGATGCACCGGATTTTCAGGCTTTTACAGAATTTGTACTTTCCCACTATGAAGAAGGCACACATTGCCTGCTTTTTGATTCCGATCCGGAGATTCCGGGTGTACCCTGTCTGCGTTACGGCGACATTGCCAAGGAACAGGCACGTTATCTGTTCCTGCGTTTCCGTCAGCTGGATGAGCAGAAAGCAAAAATAGTTTATGTTCGTATGCCAAAGAAAAGCGGTGCGGATCTTTCCGTTTACAACCGTCTGATGCGTGCGGCAGGATTTGAGGTGATAACGCTATGAGCCATGACAAACAAACTTTGGTTGTCGGTCTGACCGGACAGACCGGTGCAGGCAAAAGTCCGGTTTCTGGTATTTTTGTAAAAAATGGATTTACACTGATCGACGCTGATCATATTTCCAGAAAAATTGTAGAGCCGGGTATGCCCTGTCTTGAAGAACTGTTTGATTATTTCGGCGATCCCATCCGCAATGCGGATAATACCCTCAACCGGAAGGCTCTGGCGAAACTCGCATTCACCAATAAGCGGAATCTGGAAAGCCTGAACACTATCTGCCATCCTTTTATTACGGAGGAAATTCTGGCAAAGATCAGCCACTTTTCTGCAACGGGGCACAAGTTCATTCTGCTTGACGCACCGACGCTTTTTGAAAGCCAGGCAGCGGATTTCTGCGATCTGATCATTTCAGTGGTTGCAAAACCCGAACTGCGATGTGAGCGTATTATGAAGCGTGACGCACTGACCAGAGAGGAAGCACAGGACCGAATGAATGCTCAGCTTGACGAGGATTTCTTTATCGGTCATTCTGATTATGTGATCCACAATAATGAAGACTGCAAGCAGCTTTTTGAATTGACTGCGGAAGTTGTGGATAAAATCAAAGTTTACTATCATACTAAATATCATACATCAAATTAAGCGTTTGTCTGAATAGCGTAAATACCCCACCTATGGTGGGGTATCGTATTCAAAATATTACAGACAAACCACATTTTGGAAAGGCGGTTATACTATGGAAAAGGAAAAATCAATTGCTCAGAAGAAAAAGGAAGCACTGCTTTCAAAATCCAAACACGCTGTTATGCGTATGGAGGAGGATGAACTGGCTGCTTGTGATGCGTTCTGTGAGGATTACAAGGTATTTCTGGATAAGGCAAAGACGGAGCGTGAGGCTGTTAATTTTGTGGAATCCGCTCTGACAGAAAATGGTTTTAAAAGATTCACCCCCGGCATGGAGCTGAAAGCAGGCGATAAAATTTATGTGAACAATCGTGGCAAGGCTATCATTATGGCT
>JAZOBK010000252.1:0-10171 GCA_045595985.1 Oscillospiraceae bacterium | reverse complement strand
CAAGCGGTCTTAGGAAGACAAGCAAGTTGTTCAACTCCTTGGCTCACAGAACGACATGGCTACGATCCGACTTGTGTAGAGCTTCCGACAGAGTCAACCCGTGAAACAGATAATCTTATGGAAATCAAAGACCATTATCACAAATACGTTGTCTGCCGTGATCCGCTTGCGATCGGCAATGACAACGGCATTGAAATTGTGCATATTGCGGATTTTTTATTGAGAGAGAACTGGTAAGAACAGAGCGTCAGGACATTCCGTCCCGACGCTCTCACTTTTATGTTACCTTATGTACAGTCTTCCCCCGACCTCCAGCACTGCCATGCAGAAATTCATTTCCGGTGTCAACGTTTTCTGTGACGGGTCGCCCTCCCGAATTCTCATTGTTCTGCGGATCTCCTTTGGAATGACAACTCTGCCGAGATCGTCGATTCTTCTGACAATTCCGGTTGCTTTCATAATTTTATACTCCTTTGTTTGCAAGATTTGCAAACATAGTATCTGCATGGAAATCGGTTTTATGCAAAAAATTGTTGCCATTTTTGAATTGAGAATACTTGAAGCGGTTCAATTCTTATATAATCCATCGATGCATTGGTAAGGTGATGCGTGGAAAAATCCATATCGTCTTGACAAGACGATGCAGGCGTGATATAATGAATGCAGGGAGAGATCCCGTTGCAATTGCATAGATTCGCAGTCCGCTCGGAGGGAAGTTCGGTGAAATTCCGTCGCAACCATCATTACCGTAATTGGGGATACCCATAAGTCGGAATACTCCATGGACGCAGCGAGGCAACAAAGCATTTTTGGATATGAGAAGTGCAGCCATTTTATGTTTCCCAAGGGACGGAGTGTATCCCGACGGACGCAGAGGATAGCTGTGCTTTTTTACTGCCTGTGCAGTGAAAAAGCATTTTTGTTTTTTCGGAGGTGATTGGCAATGGAAAAACTGACAAAAGCCGATTGCATCGCCCTTTTGCGTGAAATGCACGCACGGCTTTCTGCACAGGGCGAAAACCGCTACCCCAAGCGTGCGGATTTTTCCGAACGTCAGGTCGTTGCGATCAAGGCATTCCTCGGCCCGTGGCCGAGGGCACTCGAGGCGGCAGGCGTGAAGCCGCCCAAAATAAAATCCCCCGAATAATCGGGAAAATTTTCAAAAAGCGAGGTCATTCTAATGAAAAAATTACTTGCATCCGTTCTTTCCGTGCTGGCAGCATCCGCTGCGTGCGGCATATCCGCATTCGCCGCAGATTACGAACTCGTCTATGTGACCATCGCCGATGCAGACGGCGATCTGGCAGTTGCCGCATATCCCATGTGGTGTACCGACGCTGACGGCGACGGCACACTTACCATCAACGACGCATTGTATCTGGCACACGAGCAGTTCTATGACGGCGGTGCTGCAGCAGGCTACGGCACTTCCCGTACCGAATACGGTCTGGGCATCACCAAGCTCTGGGGCAAGGAACAGGGCAGCAGCTTCGGTTACTGCATCAACGACAGATCCGCCCTGTCACTGGAGGATCCCGTTTCCCATGCCGCATTCATCAATGCATATGCTTTCACCGATCTTTCGGGATTTTCCGATACCTACTGCTATTTTGACATAAAGACCATCAGTACTTCAACGGGCGAGAACCACACCTTCACGCTGTATGCGAACAGCTACGACGAAAACTGGAATCCCATCACAGTGCCCGTAGAGGGAGCAACCATCACCATTGACGGTGAGAAAACAGAATGGAAAACCGACGCACAGGGCATGGTGACCGTCGAATTTGAAAAGGCGGGCGAACTGATCATCAGTGCTGTTTCCGATACGCAGATTCTTGTTCCCCCCGTTTGCAGAGCAGACATCGTACAAAGCTTCACCGAAACGACAATGCCTGCGGAAACCACCACGACTTCCGCACAAACCACAACTTCAGCACAAACTACCACTTCCGCACAAACCACAACCACTTCCACCACAGCGGGCAGTGCATCCACAGTACCGTCAACGGGCGATTCCACCGGTATTTTCGCTCTCGGTGCAGCAGTACTGACTGCTTTCGGTGCAGCTGCGATCACTCGCGGACGCAATGATGAAAATTAAGCGTTTTTGCGGATTTTTCTGCATCCTGCTGATTTTCTGCACGGCAATTATTCCTATCAACGCCAATACCGCCCATGATGCACAGAGCATCATGGACGGTATTCTCCGCTATGAGCTGGAAAAAAGCGGTGCACCTTCCGTGCAGGAATGGATCAACGGGGAGATTGCCGCAAATGCAGGCATTACCGCCGAATGGTATGTTCTGGCACTGCGGCAAAGCGGAGAATGCTATGATTTTTCAGCGTATGAAACTGCCCTGCTGCGGTATCTTTCCGAAAACGATGTCACAAGTTCCTCCACACGGCAAAAATACGCCCTCACCCTCCATGCAGTAGGCAGCAGCGACGGGTATATTTCCCAAGCTCTTGGAAATTCCATCGGGCATCAGGGCATCATGAGCTGGGTGTATGGGCTGCATCTGCTGAACAACGGGTATGCCTGCCCGCCGCATTCGGCAGAAAGCGTCATCTCCACCATCCTCTCCATGCAGCTGGAGGACGGCGGCTGGGCGGTGTCGGGTACGGTGTCGGATGTGGATGTGACCGCCATGACGCTGCAGGCACTTGCACCGCATTCTGCTGCGTATGCCGCAGAAATCGACCGTGCCGTTTCACTTTTGTCGCAGCGTCAGCTGGAGGACGGCGGCTTCATGAGCTGCGGCGTGCCGAATCCCGAAAGCACATCGCAGGTCATCTCAGCACTTTCCGCATTGGGAATCGACTGCATGACGGACGAACGTTTCCTCAAAAAAGGGAACTCGCCGCTTGACAACATTGCCGGATTCCGTCTTGCGGACGGCAGCTTCAGCCATACTCTGGGCGGTACCGCCAATCACAATGCCACGGTGCAGGTGTTCTTCGCCATGACTGCATATCGGATGCTGCAAAACGGCGAAGGTTCGATGTATCTGTTTGCCGCACGTCCCCAGCCCGAAACAACGGAAATTCCCCCGACGCAGCCCCCGACGGAGAATGTGCAGGAGAACGGGGCAGCGTGCTTTTCAGGAAATTACCGCCTGTATACGGCCATCATCATCGCAGGGGCGTGGGCAGTTTTCTGCATCATCCTGTTTCTGAAAAAGAAGCGGCATCCGAAACATTATATTGCCGTTTCGGTGATCGCCGTCATCGGCATTGCAGCCGTGTGGCTCACGGATATTCAGAGTGCACAGGATTACTACGGCGGCGAAAGCACGCCCGCACAAGCCGTCGGCACGGTGACGCTCAGCATCCGCTGCGACCTGATCGCAGGAAAAACTGACGCACCGCATATTCCCGAAAACGGCGTGATCCTCGACAAAACGGAATATGCTTTCTCGGCGGGCGACACGGTATTCGATATACTCACACAAGCCGCCCGCACAAACGGCATTCACATGGAGTACAGCGGCAGCCCTGAAATGGCATACATTCAGGGCATCGGCAATGTGTACGAATTCGATTTCGGCGATCTGTCGGGCTGGGTGTACCATGTCAACGGCGAATCCCCCTCCGTGGGCTGCGGTGAATACACCGTTTCGGACGGGGACGTGATCGAATGGCTGTATTCGCTCGATCTCGGAAACGACTTGCAATCCTAAAGAAAGGAGGAACGCACCGTGAAGGCGTTTGCTGAATACAACCCGATCGTACTGACGGTCTATTTTCTGTCGGTCTGCGGCGTTTCCATGTTCTGTATGCATCCCGTGGTGACGGGAATTTCCCTCTGCGGTGCACTCCTGCTGTATTTTCTGCGAAACGGCAGAAGGCAGGGAAAATCCCACCTGTATTTTCTGGGAATGTTCCTGCTGCTCTCGCTGCTCAATCCCCTTGTTTCACATCAGGGTGCAACGGTGCTGTTTGTGATGAATCACAATCCCGTCACACTGGAAGCCCTGCTGTACGGCATTTGTGCGTCGGCAAACCTCCTTGCGGTACTCTACTGGTTCCGCAGCTTTTCCCAGATCATGACAAGGGACAAGCTGCTGTATGTATTCGGCAGACTCTCCCCGAAATTCTCACTGGTGCTTTCCATGGCGATCCGCTATGTGTCGCTCTTTTCGCAGCAGGCAAAAAAAGTGACGCAGGCACAGAAAGCCCTCGGGCTGTACAGGGACGACAGTCTCTTTGACCGCATCAGGGGCGGCTTGCGTGTGTTCTCCATCCTGCTGACATGGGCACTGGAAAACGGCATCATCACCGCCGACAGCATGGCGGCAAGGGGCTACGGCGTCGGAAAACGCACCAATTTTGCTCTGTTCCGATTCCGCAGGGCGGATGTGCTGCTGCTTCTGTGCACCATCCTGCTGACGGGAATCCTCTGCACGGGGCTTGGTCTTGGTGCACTGGAATTTTCCTTCTACCCCGCAGCCGCATTCTCGGAATGCACATATCTCACCGTCGGCAGCGATCTTGCTTTCGGAATGCTCGTGCTGCTGCCCTCCATCATCGAAACGAAGGAGGTGCTCAAATGGAAATTCTTGCTGTCGAACATCTGAATTTTTCCTATCCCCGATGTGAAACCGCCGCCGTATCGGATGTTTCGTTTTCCGTAAAGCAAGGCGAATTCATTGCACTATGCGGTGCAACGGGCAGCGGAAAATCCACCCTCCTGCGGCTGCTCAAACGGGAACTGACGCCGCTCGGGGAGCTTTCGGGAACAGTGCGATTCCAAGGAACACCCCTTGCCTCCCTTTCTGAAAGGGAGGCCGCTGCCGGAATCGGCTTTGTGATGCAGAAGCCCGAACAGCAGATCGTCACGGACAAGGTCTGGCATGAGCTTGCCTTTGGACTGGAAAACCTTGGATATCCGCAGGATGTGATCGCACGCCGCACAGCGGAAATGGCAAGCTATTTCGGAATTTCAGGATGGTACGACAGGGATGTTTCCACCCTTTCGGGCGGACAGAAGCAGCTTCTCAATCTCGCCGCCGTCATGGTCATGCAGCCCGAAATCCTCATTCTCGACGAACCCACGGCACAGCTTGATCCCATCGCCGCTTCGGAGTTCATACGGACGCTCCAAAAGCTCAACAGCGACTTCTCCCTGACCATCCTCCTTGCCGAACATCGGCTGGAGGAGGTGATCCCCATCTGCGACAGACTGCTCGTGATGGAACATGGACATCTCATACAGGATGACACGCCCCGCAGCGTGATTGCTAAGCTCTCACCCGAGCTTCTCTCCGCGATGCCCGCCGCCGCAAGACTCGGCGGCATTCTCGGCAATGCCGATCCCATGCCCCTAACTGTGCGTGAGGGCAGGGCATTTCTGGAAACACACTACAAAAACGAAATTCGGGAAATCCCTGCAACTCCCCGCACGTATTCCACGGAGAGTGCACTGGAATTCCGCAGCGTGTATTTCCGCTATGAACGCAGACTTCCCGATGTGCTGCAGGATCTTTGCCTGACGGTGTACACGCAGGAAATTTTCTGCATCCTCGGCGGCAACGGTTCGGGGAAGACCACGGCTCTGCACGCCGCCGCAGGACTCTTGAAGCCCCACAGCGGCAGCATCCGCATTTTCGGGAAACGCCTGAAGGACTACAAACAAAATTCCCTCTACCAAAACTGCCTTGCGGCGTTGCCGCAGGACGTGCAGACGGTCTTTCTGAAAAATACCGTCCGTGAGGAGCTTGCGGACATGGGCAATGCGGAAACCGAACTGCCATTCGACATCCGTCATTTGTACGACAAGCATCCCTACGACCTGTCGGGCGGCGAACAGCAGCTCGTGGCACTTGCCAAAATCCTCGCATTACAGCCGAAGATCCTGCTGCTGGACGAACCGACAAAGGGCTTGGACGCACACACGAAATCCCGATTCATCGGCATTCTCAAAGAGCTTCGGAAACGGGGCATGACCATTGTCATCGTCACGCACGATGTGGAGCTTGCTGCCCTGTGTGCCGACCGCTGTGCCATGTTTTTTCGGGGCAGCGTGGTATCAACGCAGGTGCCGCAGAAATTCTTCTCGGAAAACACCTTCTACACCACCGCCGCCAGCCGCATGACACGGGGATTCTTCGAGCACACCGTGACCGTGGAGGATGCCGCCGCACTCTGCCTGCAAAACGGTCGGAAGGAGGAAAATTCCCATGATCCGAAGTAAACCTCTGCGTACCGTTCTGAAATGGGGCATTCCCTTTGTGCTGACGCCTGCCCTCGTGCTGCTGGGAGCAGTGGTGTTCCGTGAAGAGCAGTACCTGTTCATTTCCTTCATGGCTGCCGCACTTGCTCTGCTCCTGTTTTTCGCAGCATTCGAGCGAAAAACAGTTGGTACAAGACGCATGGTGATTGCCGCTGTCATGACGGCACTGTGCATTGCAGGGCGATTTCTTCCGTTTTTCAAGCCCGTCACCGCCATTACAGTGATCACTGCCCTCTACCTTGGCAAGGAAACGGGCTTTCTGGTGGGTGGAATGGCGGCACTGCTGTCGAATTTCTACTTCGGGCAAGGCCCGTGGACGGCATTCCAGATGCTCTCGTGGGGAATGATCGGCTGGTTTGCGGGCTTGCTTGCAGATCCTCTCAAACGGCACAAAGCCCTGCTTTTGCTCTACGGCGTGCTTTCCGGAGCCGCCTACTCCCTTGTGATGGATGTATGGACAGTCCTGTGGTATGGGAACGGCTTCGACGTTTCCCTGTATCTCGCCGCCGTGGCAACTGCACTTCCGCATACGCTGCTGTATGCGGCGTCAAATTTCCTGTTCCTGTGGTGGATGGCAAAGCCCTTCGGGGACAAGTTTGAACGCATCCGCATCAAATATGGAGTCTGATACGATTCGACACTGCCTGCGGCGTTGGGGATCAATACCAAAAAAGCCCGAGAAGACCAAATCTTCTCGGGCTTTCTCTATCTGACATCATAGTAGAATTCGTCCGCTGCCGCCCTGTCCCGTCCTGTAAAAATACGCTTGGTCAGACTGCGGTTTTTGATCAGGTAGCAGTCGCCGAATTCATCAAACTTCCGGCTCGATGTCACAATATACGAACGTTTGAGCGTGCCGAATTTCTTCCCTCTGCTGACGCCGTGCTTGTTCAGCCTTGCGGCAAAATCCAGATCCTCAAGGCTGACAAGACTTTCGTCAAATCCCCCTATCGCATCGAAATCCCGCTTGTAAAACCAGAACATTCCACCCGTGAGAAGGGTTTTATTCCTGACCATCACGGGAATCATATTTGCCGCAACATAAGCTGCGGAACACAGGATGCCGATCGACATTCTGTCAAATTGCGGGCGAGTACCGCCGCCGATATATCTGCCGCTTGCCAGCATCTGTCCGATCTCACACAACGAATATTTGGTCATCATGCTGTCCGCATCTATCGTCACGATGATTCTGCCGTTTGCCGCATTTATCCCTGTGTTGCGTATGGTGCTGATGCACTTGTCATTGTTTGCAATCACCCTTGCCCCGTAATGCCTTGCAATTGCAGCAGTCCTGTCCGTGCAGCGGTTGGCGACCACGATGATCTCCACGGTTTCGGAACTGACATATTTTGCGGCACTTATGACGGATTTCAGGCATTTGCCGATGTATTTTTCTTCATTGTGAGCAGGGATTACCACTGAATATGTACATTTGTCCATAATGCCTCCCTCATTATTTTCAATACGAATCCCCCAGCCCCATTATCTACAGGGGTTGGGGGAAGCATCATTATGTTTCTATACCGTCCCACCAAGGGGACTGCATTTCCTTATGCCTTCACGATCGCACGCTTCATCATAGCAAGGTCGAATGCATTGATCTTACCGTTGCCATCCATATCGCCGCTCATGAGATTTGCAGGTGCATCCATACCGAGCAGGTATTTCTGCATCTGGATAATGTCGAGAATCGCAAATTCCGTATTGCCGTCCACATCTCCCTGCACAACCTTGGATTCTTCGCCGAACAGCACAATTTCTGCAATGTTGCAGCAGTATACGTCATCGGTATTGTAGGGATTCTGCGGTGCACCCTCGGGTACACGATAGCGGACATACTTTACATTCTTACAGTCATCCATCAGAATGTAGTTCGTGCCGGATGACGGCTTATTCGGGATGGTATGTACCTCCGTCCAGTTTTCGCCGTCAGCAGATACTTCAAATATTGCGTCCACGCAGCGAGCCTCATGACCCTTACGGGGAGCATAGCCGATTGCCGTCAGATCATATGCCTTGTCAAGTTCTGCCTGAACCCAGCCGTTGCCCACGCCGTCGAAGAAGGTGGTGGTATCACCGTCAAACGCCTTGTTATAGTCGTTTGCGGAGTTGTTCCATGCTGCCGTACCGGAGAGCTTCGCATTTGTCAGGTCGATTTTTTTCAGATCCTTCAGTGCGGCACTGTCGCCGTAGAATTTCAGTTCTGCAAGGTTGCAGCAGTAGGTGGAATCCTTGTTCACGCCGTTGTTCGGTGTGCCGCTGGGAACCTGATACTTGATGTAACGCACGTTCTGATTGTTTGAAAGCTTGGTGGCATAGTTGATGCCTGCGAAGGGTGCACCCTTGATGGTGAACATATTCGTCCAGGTCACGCCGTCCTCGGAACCGAGAATCTCTGCGTCCACGCAGCGGTATTCATAGCCCGAACGAGGAGCATAACCGATTGCGGTAATGTCGTACAGAGCACCCAGATCCGCCTGTACCCAGCCGTTGCCAACGCCGTCGAAATAGGTGGATGTGCTGCCGTCGAATACCTTTGTATAATCGTTTGCGGAATTGTTCCATGCAGCGGAGCCATCCTTTGCAACGGGTATGATCTCATTGTCCTTTTCAAACTTTGCAACTGTTACATCCTTGATGATGAATGTGGTAATGGAGTTGCCTGCGAGAGAAGCGGTAAAGCCGTCGCCCGTTGTCTTTACATTGCCGACATCCTTCCAGTTTTCGCCGTTTGCCATGCTGCCGCTGGTGCGGATCGCCTGTGCACTGTCGCCGATGGAAGCAAACTGGGACAGATCAAAATACATTTCCTTTGCACTTCCGGAGGTATTGGTGGCAACGATTACGAGCTGATCGCCTTCCTCATCGTATGCCGCCATAGTGGAATTGGAGGACTTGAGCATGGTATAGCCCGGACGGATGTATCTGGAATACTGTCCGAACGCATAGTATTTCTTTGTCAGGATCACAGTGTCCCTATCGTGGTCAGCCACAGCAAGACCCCAGAAGCCCGTTGTAATATCCGGCATACCGGAATCCTTCTTGCCGTTGTAGCCTGCTGCACAAACGTGCTTGTCGATTGCCTGCCAGAGTACCCATGCAGAGCAGTTGAGGTAATTACAGTCAGTTGTGATACGGTTGGAGAGCCACAGTGCAGCTGCCATTTCGCCTGCATTCTGACCTGCGGTACCGTTGCCGTCAACTTCACTCATCCAGAGGTTCTTGCCGTTTGCAATAGCAAGCTCCTTGAGCTCGGTACGCTTGCTGCCGCCATAGGTGTGCGTGTCGATACGTCCCAGTACGTTCTGTGCTTCCTTGGACATGGCGTTGAATGCATTGATCTGTGTGTCGATGGAGGTTTCGTCCGTACCGCAGACAAAGATGGAATCGCCGAGTCCACGCTCCTGCAGTGACTTCTGCATTTCGAGGATCATCGTGGTCTGGGTGTTGCCGATGTCGAAGTGACAGCCCTCCTGCTTGGGGCTGTTTGCATACCAGTAGTTCGTGTACGGCTCATTCATCGTGCTGACGCTCTGTACATCCACGCCCCATTCGGTTTCGTAATGCTTGCAGACCTCGGCAAGATAATCAGCAAATTCGTCGTACATATCGTCCTTGAGGTTGTTCACGCCGGGATTGGTGCCGCCGCTGCTACATCCGCTCTTGGTCATGTAGTAGGGCGGAGAATTGGAGAACATCTCCACGATCATGTCATCGCCCGCTGCCTCAATACATTTGAGCAGGACGTTTCTCTGATTTGCGTCCGCACTCCAGTCGTAGACGATCTGTCCGTTCTGGTATTTGGAATAACCCGGAATTGCCGAGTCAGTTCTGGTGATGTGGTTGTGACTCGGATTATCGCCGCCGCCGATGTTGTAGCGTGCGATATTCATTCGCAGACCGGTGTCGCCGTAGAACAGCTCCGCTGTCTGC
>JAZOBK010000251.1:0-7334 GCA_045595985.1 Oscillospiraceae bacterium | reverse complement strand
TAACCAGCAACCAGTGTGGGCTTGAGTTCCTTACCATTTGCGTCGCCTACCTTGAACTCGGACTCAGCAAATGTCAGTTCATACTTGCCTGCGGGCATATCTTCCGGAACAACAATACCGAATGTTGCTACAGGAGTGTTTGCCTTTGCAAACTGAGGATCTGTTGTTGTTGTGCTGGATGCACCTACATAACCGATCTTTACGTTCGGTACGAATGTATCCATCATTGAATATGCTGTACCCTTTGCGATCTCCTCGATCTCGATACCATATTCAGAGAATTCCTTGCCTTCAATCAGCATCTGGAATGCATATGCACCCGTACCGGGGTCATCTGCTACAAATACGTCGATTTCTGCATATCCGTCGGATTCAGGCTTAACTTCTTCAGTGATGTACCACTTGAAGCCGTCTGCTGCCGGAGGATCAACAGGCTCGTCAGTGGATTCACCAATTACCAGATAACCAGCAACCAGTGTGGGCTTGAGTTCCTTACCATTTGCGTCGCCTACCTTGAACTCGGACTCAGCAAATGTCAGTTCATACTTACCCTCGGGCATATCTTCCGGAACAACGATACCGAATGTTGCTACAGGAGTATTTGCCTTTGCATACTGAGGATCTGTTGTTGTTGTGCTGGATGCACCTACATAACCGATCTTTACGTTCGGTACGAATGTATCCATCATTGAGTATGCTGTACCCTTTGCGATCTCCTCGATCTCGATACCATATTCAGAGAATTCCTTGCCTTCAATCAGCATCTGGAATGCATATGCACCTGTACCGGGGTCATCTGCTACAAATACGTCGATTTCTGCATATCCGTCGGATTCAGGCTTAACTTCTTCAGTGATGTACCATCTGAAGCCGTCTGCTGCCGGAGGTTCTACGGGTTCAGAAGAACCGCCAACTACCAGAGTACCTGTCTTCAGCGTGGGGCTGAGTTCCTTACCAGCAGCGTCGCCAGCCATGAACTCAGTAAAGCTCAGCTTGTATGTGCCGGCTGCCATATCATCCGGAACAACGATACCGTATGTAAGTACAGCTACGCCTTCCTTTGCTACCTGTGCAGTCTTTGCTGTTGTGGTAGATACGCCAACGTAACCATTCTTAACGTTCGGTACGAATACGTCCATCTCGGAGTATGCAGTACCCTTTGCGATCTCCTCAATCTCGATACCATATTCAGAGAATTCCTTGCCATTGATCAGCATCTGGAATGCATAGGAGTCCGTGCCGGGGTCATTTGCTACATATACGTCAATCTCAGCATAACCATCGGATGCAGGCTTTACATTTTCTTCAATGTACCAAGTGTATGCATCGCCAATGTCAGGAGTATCTGTATTGCCGCCCTGTGTGGGAGCTGTAGTAGCTGTTTCGGGATCGCCAACGATCAGATAGCCGGAAACCTTTGTGGGGCTCAGCTCCTTACCGTTTGCGTCACCCACCTTAAACTCGCTGGATGAGAAGCTCAGTTCATATTTACCGTCTTCCATATCATCCGGAACAACGATACCGAATGTTGCTACAGGAGTGTTTGCCTTTGCAAACTGAGGATCTGTTGTTGTTGTGCTGGATGCACCTACATAACCGATCTTTACGTTCGGTACGAATACATCCATTGATGAATACGCAGTACCCTTTGCGATTTCTTCAATCTCGATGCCGTAGGAGGAGAACTCCTTACCGTTGATCAGCATCTGGAATGCGTATGCGCCTGTGCCGGGGTCGTTTTCTACGAATACGTCAATTTCTGCATAACCATCGTCAGCAGGAATTACTTCTTCGGTGATAGACCATGTGAAACCGTCAGCCTGTGCCTTGTCCTTATCCGTGAATAACGGAGCCAAAGCAGATGCGGGAATCGCACTTGCAATCATGGATGATCCCATGCAAAACGCAGTCAACGCCGATAAAAATCTTTTCATCGTGTACGTTCCTTTCTTAAAAAATATCAAATTTTTAGAACACCGTGTTCAGGTGGAGTTCGTCCACCTGAACACGGTGACTTCTGCGTTTTAAATTACTTTGCAACTGTCGGCAGAGATGTTACATTACCGATGAGATACTTCAGGATCTCAAGGGAGTCTGTACCTGTAAGCTTGCCGTTGTCATAGCAGTCAGCTACTTCTGTCTGATAATCATCCAGCTTCTGATCTTCATAACCGGTAAGATATCTGTTCAGCAGAACGATGTCAACCAGCTCAACCTTGCCGTTCTTGTTAACGTCACCATAGAGGTAATCCGGCTTGTCAGCAGGCTCTGTATCGGGCTCTGTATCAGGCTCTGTGTCGGGCTCTGTATCAGGCTCTGTGCCGCCGTCACCAACGATCAGGTAACCGGAAACCAGCTCAGGCTTCAGTTCCTTACCATTTGCGTCGCCAACCTTGAATTCGGACTTAGCAAAGCTCAGTTCATACTTGCCATCAGCCATATCTTCAGGAACTACGATACCGAATGTTGCTACAGGAGTGTCTGCCTTAGCAAACTGAGGATCTGTTGTTGTTGTGCTGGATGCACCTACATAACCGATCTTTACGTTCGGTACGAATGTATCCATCATGGAGTATGCAGTACCCTTTGCGATCTCCTCGATCTCGATACCGTACTCAGAGAATTCCTTGCCTTCGATCAGCATCTGGAATGTATAAGCACCAGTACCCGGGTCATTTGCTACATATACGCTTACTTCAGCATAGCCGTCGGATTCAGGCTTAACTTCTTCAGTGATGTACCACTTGAAGCCACCGTCAGAGGGCTGATCGGGATCAGCAGGCTCTGTTACATCAGGCTCTGTTGTATCGGGCTCTGTGTCAGGCTCTGTATCGGGCTCTGTGTCAGGCTCAGAACCAGCGTCGCCAACAACGATTGTCAGGCTCTCCAGTGTGTCCGGAATAACAATCTTGCTGCCGTCGTTTACGAATGTAGCCTCTGCTTCGCCGTACTCGTTAGTGTACTTTTCAACGAAGTCGATTGTGTATGTGCCATCCTTGATAGCGGAATCCAGCTCAACTTCAAACTGAGTCAGCGGGAAATCATCGGACTTTGTGCCGAGGAAGTTAGCTGTTGTCTCGAAGTTGTCATATACGCTTGCGTCAAAGCTGTACATCCAGATCCAGTTGAAGCGTTCTTCGTCTTCCTTATAATTGAAGGAATCCGGATACTTGCTGCTGTGATTGTAAGAAATGTTACCGCAGCCGCCCTTATACTTGCCGCGCTTTGTCAACCAACCAAAGCAGTTTACAAATGCATTTGTGGAGAATTCTGTATCTCCAGCCTTGTAAGTGATTTCCTGATCATATGTAGCAACTGTATCATCAAGAGCAGCACCTGTCAGAGGCAGGTGGATTGCAGGGTCACTACCCTGAACCATACCACCGGTCTGCTGAACAGCAGCCTTGGAAGGATCAGCAGAGATGTACTGACCAACCGTGAACTTTGCACCAGCAGCGTCTGCTGCGGAAGCAAATGTAATGGTCTTGCCATCATCAGAAACTGTGTATTTACCCTCGGAATTAACCTTCAGATAAAAACCGATTTCATTGCTTGAATAAGCAAATACGGAGACAACGCTTGCAGCCATGCTTGCACATACTGCGGCAGCTGTCAGTGCAGAAACAACCTTCTTCATAACAAATAATTCCTTTCTGTTTTGTTTGTGCAAAAATTCGCCATACATTTGCAGCACATTTCACCAATGTCTGCATCCTCTTTTCATGTCATTCGTTTGTCTGGGGCTCAGTAAAGAGCCCCAAACCTAAACCTTGACAACTTAAACGGGAAGCTTATCGATCAGCTTAACGATGAACTTCAGAATGCTCAGAGAGTCATCGGAACCGGGCTTGCCATCCTTGTTAACGTCAGCATTGATCTTGCCCTGTGCAGTTACATCAGCAGCACCCAGCAGGTTCTTATTCAGAACGATGATGTCCAGAATGTCAACCTTGCCGTTGCAGTCAACGTCGCCGTACACAGCGTCTGTTGATGCCGGCGGCTCTGTGTCAGGCTCTGTGTCAGGCTCTGTTGTGGGTTCTTCTTCCTTGCCGATTGTTACAGAACCGTTGCTCAGAGAAGTTTCAAACTTTGTAACTGTGTAATCAGAACCTACGTTACCTACAGAGATTTCAGAGTTTGTTGTGCCGGAGCCCTCTGTGGTCTCACGATCAATCGCACCGATCTTGAAATCGCAAACAGAACCGTCCTTAGCACCGCTCTTAACAGTACCTGTTACTGTCAGGAATACGCCGTCATCTGTGATCCAGTATGCCTTGTCATCCAGACCAGTGGTGTATGTAACATTGATCACACCTGCTGTGCTGTAATCAGCCTCGAATGCCTTAGCACCCTCAATCTTCTCTGCGTTGTCAACGCCTGTGTTTGCAATCGCACCTGCAGTTACACCTGTTACTTCAACCAGTGAAGAGTCGTAGGTGAGTGCAAATTCGCATACGGAGATACCTGCGGACGGTACGCCGCTCAGCTCAACATCGAGCTCAAACTTGGCACCTGCCTCTGCATTCACCTTTTCACCCTTGATGGTTACTGTGTCGGCTGCGATTACAGCCTGTGCTGAAAACGCTGCCAGCATGGATACAGCAGCCAGACCAGCAACAATTTTCCTTACTTTCATCTTCTTTCCTCCTTCTTAATTGTAATGCAATACAAAGCCATATAACCAAGGAACTTCCCTTGAATTATATCCTCATACTAACATCAAGTAGTTCAAGGGACATGGCATGACTCCCCCTATATCTACTTATTGTTATTATAGAACAAAATATCACATAAGTCAAGAGAATTTCAAGTATTTTGTACAAATCGTCGAAAACCCTTTTCCTCTTTTAGTCAATTCGTACAAAGGCAAAAGTCAACACAACAGCAGACTGCCGATTCGGCACCCTGCATTGCACAAAATACACGTTCCTTATACAGTTTAATTATATATCAGTCACGAAAAAAAGTAAATACTTTTTTTAAAAATCATCATATTACACAAATATTCGTCCTCTAATTATATGGTTTACACAAAAGCGGGAAATCCTTAAGCTTATTTTAGGATTTCCCGCTTTGAAACGAAACATATATTCAGCTTTCGGATAGTTTCAGAAATCATAGAAATACGCCATATTCCAATGATTTTAATGCAAACAATGTAAAAGAGAAACGAACAAAGATTGATTTTTACAATTTTTCAATTTCATTATTGCGTCAGCTTCCGGAATTCCTCCGGAACGTTGTTGGAAACGATGGTATCAATGACGTTCCAGCTCCATGTCTTAGCGGTGCCCCACGGGGAATAAGGCAGACCATGCCCCGCCACCAGTTCGTCGGTATACATATAATAGGGATAGACACGCAGGTTTTTAAGACTGCCGTCATCGTAGTGGGTAATAACGGGGGTAACCTGTACATTCTCGACGGTAAGCTCTCCGCCCGTCGTTTTCAGATCAAACTCCGCCATGCCGCCCACCATATTGAAGCTGTCGGTCTGTGCGGAAATGAAGTTGCCGAGCGAATAGAACACAAAACCCTGCGTTCCGTCGGTTCTTGTGATATACTCCATTGTTTCGAGCGTATGGGAATGTGTCCCGATGATGACATCCGCCCCCCACTCCACCATATTCTTGGCAAGGTTTCTGACAGCGTCGCTGACGGTATGCGTATCCTCCGCACCCCAGTGTGCGGAAACGACGACAGCATCCACCATGCCGTCAAGCTCCTTGATCTGCTGTTCGATCAGCGACGTCTGGCTTGTCAGCGGAATTCTCATCACAGAATCGGAGGGCAGACTGTAGCCGTTAATGTGTTCCGTATAGGCGAGGTAACCGATGGTCATGCCGTTGACTTCAGAAATACGGTAGTTCTGCATATCCGCTTCGTCACGATAGCAGCCGATCACTCTGAGGGATGCATTCTCTGCTTTCTTCTTGTCCCAGTAATCGAGCGTGGCACTCAATCCGCCCGTGCCCTTATCAAGGGCATGGTTGTTGGACATTCCGATAATGTCGAAGCCGAGGGAAACGACCTCATCGCCAAGCTCCGTCGGGGAATTGAAGTTGAAATTGGAACCGGAGATCTCATACTGGTCATTGGCAATGATGGTCTCCTGATTGATGAACGCAAGATCCGCTGCTGCGATCTTATCGGCAACATTCTGATAGCAGTAATTGAAATTGTATTTCTGACCTTCCGACGCATGGTTCTGTGCGGATTCGTACACACGCTTCTGCACAAGATTGTCACCTACGGCAAGGAAATGCACCGTGGACTCCAGCAGCGGCGGTTCGGTCGGCATTTCCGTTATCGGCTCCACGGAAATGTCGCCGCCGATTTGTTCCTGTGTTTCCACGGGAATCGGCGAATAGTCCGTCGAGATCGGAGGATAGTAATTGTTCTCCTGACTGATCGGCTGAAAATCGCAGCCGCACGCTCCGACGATCAGCAGGAAGGCTGCCGAAAATGCCGTAAGCTTCTTTTTCATAAGCAACATCCTTTCTGTTCCACAAGCGGAAGTTTATGTATCTCTGTGTTATTATATCACATTTCATCTGCAATTGCAAGATCGAAACAAAAAAATTTGCGTGTATTATGGGCAAATTACTTCCTGTTTCGCATTTTCGTGCATAATTGTCCATGATTCTGCCACACTATGCCAAAGAGGTGATTTCCATGTCCGAACAATCCAACACCGAATATCGGGACAAACCGATCCCCGCAAGTCTGGAAGATAATATTGCTTTCATCCGCCATCTTTCACAGAACAGCTCCGATGTTCTCGTCAACCGAATCATCGTCGGCGGCATTCCCTGTGCCCTGCTCTGCTGTGAGGGTATGGTCGGCATGAGTTTCATTTCACATCTGATCATTGAACCGCTGACGGGTATTCCGCCCATGCCCGACAGCGACGCCCTGTTCGATCATGTCCGCAACCGGCTGATGCTCTCCGTAGACAGACCGGTGGTGTACAATTACGGAGAACTGTTCCGCACGCTCAATTCGGGTTTTGCGGTGCTGATCGCTGAGGGGCAGACCAAGGCGTTTGCATTCGGTGCACAGGGCTATGACCGCCGCGGCGTGGGTGAACCCTCCGGCGAAGCGAACGTCCTCGGTGCAAGGGATGGCTTTGTCGAGGTCATTCGTCCCAATATGTCCCTGCTGCGTCGCCGTATGAAATCCCCCTATCTGAAGCTGGAGCTGTCCAATATCGGCACAGTCAGCCAGACGGACATCTGCCTGTGCTACCTCCATGACCGTGTTCCCGAGGCACTTCTGCGGCAGATTCGGGAGCTGCTCCATTCCACGGAACTTGAAACCATACTGTCCACGGG
>JAZOBK010000250.1:0-3754 GCA_045595985.1 Oscillospiraceae bacterium | reverse complement strand
CTTTTGATGTACATAAAAAGTCACAAACAGGGAGGTTCTGTGCATATAATAACTTGAACTATAATACTTTAGTGAACGGAAATAAATATAGCCTATTTTATTGAATAATACGACAAAACAAGTATGTTTGTCATAAAAATATTAGTTTTTCGGCAGAAATTACTTGACGAGAAAGAGATTACATGGTATAATTAATACTGGAATGCTATTAGCCGAACAGGCTAATGGATTTGTTATGCCTTGAAATAAGTATATCATGAATCGTTTTCGACGTTGAAATGATACTATGAAACCATGGAACAGTATAAGCAAATATCATAATATAGGGGGATCTGTTTCCCCGCCACAAGAGATTATTGATACCTTAAGGAGGTTACAACTATGTGTGGAATTGTTGGATTTACCGGTAATGCACAGGCAGCACCCATTCTGCTCGATGGTCTGTCCAAGCTGGAATACAGAGGCTATGATTCAGCAGGTATTGCAGTTCGTGATGGTGAGAATGAAACAGAAGTCGTAAAAGCCAAGGGCAAGCTCAAGGTTCTGGCAAAGATGACGGACAACGGCAAAGCAGTGAATGGCTGCTGCGGTATCGGTCATACACGCTGGGCTACACATGGCGAGCCTTCTGTGCAGAATGCACATCCTCACAGCAGTGATGACGGCAATGTGGTTGCAGTACATAACGGTATTATTGAGAATTATCAGGAGCTGCGTGAAAAGCTGACAAAGGCAGGCTACCAGTTCTATTCCCAGACGGATACAGAAGTCGCTGTTAAGCTGGTTGACTATTATTATAAGAAATACAACGGCGGCCCCGTGGATGCCATCAATCGTGCGATGCTGCGTATCCGTGGTTCCTATGCATTGTGTGTGATGTTCAACGAATATCCGGAGCAGATCTATACCGCCCGCAAGGACAGTCCCATGATCATCGGCGTAACAGACGGCGAAACCTACGTTGCATCCGACGTTCCGGCAATTCTGAAGTATACCAGAAACGTATACTATATCGGCAATATGGAAATTGCAAAGCTCGAAAAGGGCAAGGCTGTTTTCTATAACATTGATAAGGAAGAAATCGAAAAGCCGATTACCGAAATCAAGTGGGATGCGGAAGCTGCTGAAAAGGGCGGCTATGAGCATTTCATGCTCAAGGAAATTCACGAGCAGCCCAAGGTGATCAGAGATACCATTAATTCCGTAGTTAAGAACGGCAAGATCAGCTTCGACAGTGTTGGTCTGACATCTGAAGAAATGAAGAATATCAGCCAGATCTATATCGTTGCCTGCGGTTCTGCTTACCATGTTGGTATGGCAGCACAGTATGTGATCGAGGAACTGACGACGATTCCGGTTCGTGTGGAACTGGCGTCCGAGTTCAGATACCGCAAAATGTCGCTGGTTAAGGACAGTCTTGTTATCATCATCAGCCAGTCCGGCGAAACCGCCGACAGCCTTGCTGCACTGCGTGAAGCAAAGGAAAAGGGCATCAAGACGCTGGGTATCGTTAATGTGGTAGGTTCCTCCATTGCCCGTGAAGCAGACAATGTATTCTACACACTGGCAGGTCCCGAGATTTCGGTTGCAACAACAAAAGCATACAGCACACAGCTGATCGCCAGCTATCTGCTTGCAATTGAATTTGCAAGATCCAGAGAGGAGATCGCTGAAGACAGATATGCTGCATTGATCGACGAAATCTATACCATTCCCGAAAAGATCGAAAAGATCCTTGAGGACAAGGAGAGAATCCAGTGGTTTAGTGCCAAGGTGGCGTCTGCAAAGGATGCATTCTTCATTGGCCGCGGCATTGACTATGCGATCAGCCTTGAGGGAAGTTTGAAAATGAAGGAAATCAGCTATATTCATTCCGAAGCATATGCTGCCGGAGAGCTGAAGCATGGCCCGATCAGCCTGATTGAGGACGGCATTCTGGTAATCAGTGTGCTGACACAGCAGGATCTGTATGAAAAGACCGTCAGCAACATGGTTGAGGTCAAGAGCCGTGGTGCATACCTCATGGGTCTGACTGCTTATGGAAATTACAGCATGGAAGATACTGCTGATTTTACAGTATATATTCCGAAAACAGACGCCCTGTTTGCGGGAAGTCTTGCAGTTATTCCGCTGCAGCTTCTTGGATACTATGTGTCTGTGGCTAAGGGTTATGATGTAGATAAGCCGAGAAATCTTGCAAAGAGCGTAACAGTGGAGTAAACACATTTCATTGTAAACAGCCATAAAGAAAAATAAGATGTTAGGGGGCTGATGATTTGAAAGATTTCTTCAAGAAATTCAGAATCAGAAAAGTCATACTGGCGATTGCGGATGCATTTGTAATTTGTATCTCAGCATTGATTGCGAATTATCTGCTGTCATTGTTTCATGCGGATGCATCGACAAAACAGCAGGCGGTTTGCATGGTGATCGGCACGGTCTGCTGTCTTGCAGGTCTGCTTGCATTCGGTGCATATAATAAATTGTGGCGTTATTTTAGAAGTAAGGATTATATGTGCTGTGTCTACGGTGTTACGGTGGGATCGGTTGTTTGCTGGCTGCTGTTCTATCTGGTCAGAGGCAGAATACCGCTTGCATTTGCGATCCTTCATGCCGTGGTTGCCTTAATAGGTGTGTGCGTATTCCGTTTTACATTCAAGCGTACATTCATTGAACTTGTTGATTATGGCATTAAGGATGCTTCCTATAAGCGTACCATGATTATCGGCGGAGGGCAGGCGTGTAAGACACTTCTCCGCGAGATCAGGAACGCACAGGAATCTCCGTATACGGAGGATAAGCGTTCTGCAATGTTTTCGCCGATATGCATCATTGACGACGACCATTCCAAAATCGGGACGGAAGTCAGCGGCGTAACGATCGTTGGTACATCCCATGAAATTAAAAAGTTTGCGGATGAATACCATATCGAGCAGATTCTTTTTGCAATTCCTTCCTGTCTGGAGGACGAACGCAGACGTATCCTGAAACTTTGTTCTGAAACCAATATTCCGGTGAAAATGATCCCGTTCATCGGCAATCTGATTTTTGATGACACCAAAACATCCCTGCTTCATCAGGTTCGTGACATCAAGGTGGAGGATCTGCTGGGACGTGATCCCATTAAGTTTGACAATCAGGAGATCAAGAGATTCATCGACGGAAAGGTCTGCATGGTAACGGGCGGCGGCGGTTCCATTGGTTCCGAGCTGGTTCGTCAGATTGCGAAATACAATCCCAAGCAGATCATCATCGTGGATATTTATGAGAACAACGCTTATGACGTTCAGCAGGAGCTGAAAAACGAATATGAGGATAGGCTTGACCTTCAGGTGATGATCGCATCGGTTCGTGACTATTACCGCATGAACCAGCTGCTGGAAAAGTACAAGCCGCAGATCATATTCCATGCGGCGGCACATAAGCATGTGCCATTAATGGAAGGCTCGCCGATGGAAGCCATCAAGAACAATGTTGTGGGTACATTCAATGTTGCAACACTTGCACAGTTCCATGATGTTGAAAAATTTGTGATGATTTCTACTGATAAGGCAGTCAATCCCACGAATGTCATGGGTGCTTCCAAGCGTTGCTGTGAAATGATCATCCAGTATCTTTCCCAGCAGAAAGAGGGCAAAACAGAGTTTGTTACCACGAGATTTGGTAATGTACTTGGTTCCAATGGTTCTGTAATACCACTTTTCAAAAAGCAGATTGCTGCAGGCGGCCCTGTTACAGTTACAGACCCTAATAT
>JAZOBK010000249.1:0-3270 GCA_045595985.1 Oscillospiraceae bacterium | reverse complement strand
GTTCTGATCTGGCTGATCCCCGCCATCCCCGTTTCCTTCCTGGGCGCACTGATCATCGTGATCTTCGGCTTCTTCTTCGCTACCGTTTCCTCCCGCATGGTCGGCTTGGTCGGCAGCAGTAATAACCCCGTTTCCGGTATGGCGATCGCAACTCTGCTGATCTCCACCATCATCCTGAAGGCAACAGGTGCAACCGGTGCAGCAGGTATGGCAGCTGCAATTTCCATTGGTTCCATCATTTGTATTGTAGCGGCAATTTCCGGCGATACTTCTCAGGATCTCAAGACCGGTTATCTGCTTGGTGCAACTCCCAAGAAGCAGCAAATCGGAGAAATTATCGGTGTTGTAGCATCCGCTTTGGCAATCGGCGGCACGCTGTATCTGCTTGACAGTGCATGGGGCTTCGGTTCCGAAGAACTCGGTGCACCGCAGGCTACCCTGATGAAGATGATCATCGAGGGTGTTATGAGTGCAGAGCTCCCGTGGAATCTGGTATTCATCGGCGTATTCATCGCAATTCTTGTGGAAGTCATCGGCATCCCCGTTCTTCCGTTTGCAATTGGTGTATACCTTCCCGTACAGCTCAACGCCTGCATCCTCATTGGCGGCGTTGTACGTCTGATCTTCGATAAGATGAAGGTAAAGGATGCTCAGCAGGAAGAAAAGAAGAAGAATATCATCAACGACGGTATTCTGTTCTGCTCCGGTATGATCGCCGGTGAAGGTCTTGTTGGCGTACTTCTGGCTCTGCTGGCTGTATTCGGACTGGACAAGGTGATTGATATTTCCGGATTGCTCGGTCTGCCCGAGGTGGTTTCCAACATCGGCAGCATTGTACTGTTCGCGGTAATTATCCTAACACTGCTCAAGTTCTCCGTATGGAAGAAAACAAAGAAGGCTGAAACAAAGAATGAAGCGTAATAACAAATCTGAAGATAATTATCTTACACGCTGTCCCGTTCACCCCGACTGGATCGCATGGTCTGCCGATGAAAACGGCATTGTCACACTTGACATCGAAAACAAGGGAGTAATGAACAGGATCGCACAGAAACTTCTGAAAAAGCCGAAGGTTTCCCACATTCATCTTGATGAGATTGGCAGCTTTGTATGGCCGCTGATCGACGGCGAAAAAACAATCATGGATATGGGACAGCCGCTTGAAGCACATTTCGGCGAAAAGGCACAGCCGACTTATGAGAGGCTTGCGAAATTCTTCCAGATCCTCGAAAGCTATGGCTTTGTGGAGTGGAACTCAGATTCTTCACGAACAATCGAATAAGCTACTAACCCTGTGCAGAAGCATTCAATTCTGCACAGGGTTCTTTTTTACTAATGGATTTCCGTGAGATTTTTTGTAAATCAATTTTTTATTCCTATTTCAACTGCTTTTGTTGATTTTATAGATACTCTAACCCTCCGCCAGCAAGCTGGAGTATCTGATGGGGATGGTATCCATACGGGCAGCATCCCCATCAGATACAGAATTGATTTGCATAAGTTTTTTCAAATATGTCTTGCCATTTTGACAAAAATTTGTTATAATACAAATAGTGTGTGTATAGACAACCATTCAACGGAGGGAGTTGGGAAGTTTGAACGCTTCTATCAATGATACGCTGCATTACATTTATACGCTCAGCGAACAGTACGAACGTCAGGGACTTCAGATCAAGGGAAATCCGATGCCGCTTCGGGATTACGCTCAGTTCGCCATTATGAAATTCATGCTGTATATCGCAGACAGCGATCGCAGCATAATGGACTTTGAAGTGGAGATCATCAACAAATGTCTTGGTTTTTCGCTCACAAAGGATTATGTGATCCGCTTTGTTTCCGAACACCGCATTTCCGCAGACGGCATTTTTGATACGGTACTTGCCCTGCTTTCTGTTTTTATCAATGGTGATATTCAGGACAAAGCCGCATACGGCAGTACTTCCCTGCTGCTGCTGGAATTCCTCGATGAGCTGGGACTGGAATTCATTACCTACGACGGCAGATACGACGAAAGTCAGACAAAGGCAATGGCACTGCTGATGCTGCGTCTGAAGAATTACCGTACCGCCTACCTTCGCAGCTGGAAACAGCTTGTCAAGGACACAGGCTCACCTTTTGAGAAAGCACCAACCTCCCCTGCTGACAGGATGGAAACGCCTGCATTCGTTCCTAAAAAGGCTCCGTTACAGCCGATTGCCGAACCGGAAGAAGCTCCGCAAAAGCCCGAGCCTGCACCGGAACCGGAGGAAACGCTTGAGGAACTGCTGCAGGAGCTCAACGACCTGACGGGACTGACCAAGGTCAAAGAGGATCTGAACAGTCTAATCAATCTTCTGAAGGTTCACAAGATGCGTGTGGAACGCGGACTGCCGCAAACCTCTGTTTCGCTGCACATGGTATTTTCCGGAAATCCCGGTACGGGCAAAACTACGGTGGCTCGCATGATGAGTAAAATTTACCGAAAGCTCGGTGTCCTCAGCAAGGGACATCTGACGGAGGTTGACCGTTCGGGACTGGTAAGCGGTTATGTGGGACAAACTGCGATCAAAACCAAAAAAGTCATTGACAGTGCTCTGGGCGGCGTTCTGTTCATTGACGAGGCATATGCACTGACGACCACGGGCGGTTCCAATGACTTCGGCATTGAGGCTGTCAACACGCTCCTCAAGGCAATGGAAGACAACCGTGATGACTTTGTGGTAATCGTTGCGGGATATCCGGAACTGATGGATGATTTTCTGGATTCCAACCCCGGTCTGCGTTCACGTTTTAATAAAAAGATCCTGTTTGAGGATTATTCTTCCGAGGAGCTTGTGGATATTTTCTGCGGCATCTGCGGAAAATCCTTCTACGAGGTAACCGATGAGGCTTTGGCGTTCGTGCGTGAATTCTTTACTGCAAGAGTGGAACAGAAGCTGCCCGGTTTTGCAAACGGCAGAGATGTCAGAAATTTCTTTGAGAAAACCCTGACCAATCAGGCGAACCGCCTTGCGGCGATGTACGATGTCACCGATACGGATCTGGTGACCATTCAGCTTGAGGACGTACAAACGGTTACATTATTTTAGTCCATAGCAGCAGCCATATATACTGCTGATATACGGCTTGCTGTTATATAGAAAATTTGGAGGTAATTGCAATGGTAGTAATTGAAATGGAAAATGGAAAGTGCATCGAAATCGAATTGTATCCCGATGTTGCACCGATTTCCTGCGAAAATTTTGAAAAGCTGGTAAAGGAAGGCTTCTATGACGGTCTGATCTTCCATCG
>JAZOBK010000248.1:0-5544 GCA_045595985.1 Oscillospiraceae bacterium | reverse complement strand
GGCAAATAAACACAAGAGGACTGCTCTATGAGCAGTCCTCTTATCGTTTTTTCAGCCCGCCTTCGGCGAGGGAAGCTCAAGAGAAATGCAATCTCACGACTGCTCTATGAGCAGCCCTTTACTGCACCAGCATTTTTCCGTACTCTCTGCACTTCTCCAGATCAGCATCGGAAGGCATTTCATTTGCCATCAAGCCCTCGCCACCGACAAGCTCCGCACCATCTGCTTTTGCACGAGTTACCCATTCACGCATCCACTCACCGTCACCCCATCCGTAGGAACCGAACAAAAGAATCTTTTTTCCCCGCAGAAGCGTTTCAACGGTCGCAAAGAACGGCTCGAACTCGCTCTCCTCCAGAACCTCTGCTCCCATTGCAGGGCAGCCAAAAGCTACCGCATCATAATCCGCAATACTTCCGCTGAATGCAGACACCTCAAAAAGCTCTGCATCTGCTCCCTCGGCAACTGCCTTTGCCATTGCCTCTGTGTTGCCCGTCCCACTCCAGTAAATAACCGCTGTTTTCATCATAAAACCTCCATCAAGATATTTTCAGAGCCTGATATAGATCAGCACCCTCGTTCAATTTATTGCACAGAAAATTTCTGCACTTTTTGTAATTCGCAAATGTACGTCTTGCACTCTCCTCACAGCCGTAAACTTTCCAGCATCCGCAAAGATTGTAATTATCACCGTGATTGGCAATAAAGCCCAGCACATCCTCAGTCGGATAGCCAAGGAAGATCCCGATTTCATGCGGAAATTCTGCATTGCATCCGATACGCTGTGCCAGAAACGCAAGGCATTCCTCCAAGCTCCATCGAGATGAATATCCACAGCTTTCCAGTACTTCTCTCGCCGCTTGCTCCGCAATACGGGCAGTCAGCAGCTTTTCATTATACACCAGAAGCAGCGTGTGATCCCTGCAGCAGCAAAGGATCCTGCTTTGCAGTCCCTTCACAGAGGCTCTGTGATTGAAATTTGCTGCATAATCACCGATCTCGTCATGGTCTATCCCCAAGGATACCAGACTCGCACACTTGATTCCAAGCAGTGTGGGAGCTGTGTGCATCGCAAGCTTCTTTCCGAAATTTCTGTATCCCGCATTCTCCATACTTACCTCCATATTTTGGTTAGCGTTCGCTAACCATTTGATTTAAAAATATGGTGCCCATGCACCGTCCTCAAAATCTATTACCGGCAATACTGTTCCAGCACGCTTTTTAATGCACTCACACTTGCACTATGAATTTTCGCAACCGGAACGGTGTTCTTCACGGATTTCCGATTCACGCTGTTCAGCATTTTATGCGAGCAGGTATTAGTAAACACAACCATCAGGTCGGGATTTCCAAGCTTACTCTCAAAATCCGCCGGCATCTGCGTAAACACCTTTGCTTTGCAATCAAACGCTTTGCAGATTTCCTTATATCTCGTTGCCATGCGGTCGTTTCCGCCGATAATTACAATACTCATATTCCCCTCCTTATAGTTAGCGTTAGCTAACTATATTTAGTGTACCATATAATTCGTATTCTGTCAAGACTTTTTCCAAAAAAATTTGCAGCATTCTTCCGTCACCGATGATAGAATGCTGCGACAATTACTTCAATTTTCTGCCGAATGCGATGGTTTGTTTCAGCGAGCTATTCCGATCCACGCAGGCAAGCCGAAGTTTGCGTGCATACGCCATCAGCTCCGGCAGGTGATGCACAGCAGCCCCTGCATCCAACAGATCCGCCTCTGTGACATGGGGCTGCGACATGATGCGATAGTACTCCCGAAGCCGTTCCTGCAGGAATGCTGAAATTTCTGTATAGTCCTCGGGGTCACCCTTTCCGAAATGATCCGACGCGGCGATCTGCAGAAGATCCGCAGGCACCTGTGCCTGATCGAACATTTTATTCGTGGATTTCACCGATACCTGCTGCAGGGCATACATATTCGGTTTCATGTGCAGCTCCACCAGATTGCAGACATAATCACAATCCGTATCGGAAACCCCCATACGCTCCAGAAATGCTTTCACAAGCGGAATCCCCTCTGTTTCGTGTCTGTAGGCGTGCACCTGTCCATTCACGACCTCGGTGCAGGTGATTTTCCCGAAATCATGCGTCAGAGCAGTGAGCATGAATGCATAGGGACGGCTCACCCAATCACGCCGTTTGGCGGCTACATCCAGCACCATCATTGTATGCGTCCAGACATCGCCCTCGGGGTGGTATTTTTCATTCTGCGGAATGCCGACAAGCTTTGCTGCTTCCGCAAACCACGGAAGCAAGCCATCGTTCTTCCGCAGATTCTCAAAAAACAGGGATGGCTGCTCGGATTCGCACAGAACCTGCTGCAGGCGGTCTGCGGCATCCCTGCGGCTGCTGATTGTTGACATAGTATCACCTCTCAATGCTTTTATTATACCACAATTACACCCGAAATCCAAGTGCATCAGAAAAATTGTCAAAAAATACAGGCTTGTATTTTCACGCTGCATATTATATAATAGAATTGTACAGAAAAACAAGGAGGAATGATATGCAGTATCTTATTACGTTTCTTGAGGGTATTATCTCCTTTATTTCGCCGTGTATGCTGCCGATGCTCCCGATCTATATTTCCTATTTCGCCGGAAATGCCGACAAAAAGTATCACACCTTCACAAGGTCGGCAGCCTTTGTACTGGGCTTTACTCTCGTTTTCAGCCTGCTCGGACTCTTTGCGGGAACACTCGGAGGATTTCTGGTACAGTACCGGACCGCTGTCAACATCGTCTGCGGTCTGCTCGTCATCACTTTCGGTCTGAGTTATCTGGACGTATTCCGCATTCCTTTTTTCAAGGGTATACAGGGGCAGCACGAGATCAACAGTATGTTCTCGGCATTCCTGTTCGGCGTGATCTATTCCGTCAGTCTGACGCCCTGCGTGGGTGCCTTCCTCGGTTCGGCACTGATGATGGCGTCGGCTTCGGGAACTGCAGTGCAGGGCGTACTGCTGCTTACTGCCTACTCACTTGGCATGGGCATACCTTTCCTCATTTCCGCAGTACTGATCGAAAAGCTGAACACGGCATTTTCCTTTATCAAAAAACATTACCGCATCATCAATCTCATCAGCGGCATTTTTCTGATCGTAACGGGCATCGCCATTGCCCTTGGCTGGATGGGAAAGCTGATGGCATTTTTCTCGTGAGGTGAATTATGAAACATAAAAAATATATCATCCTTCTTATTTCGTTTGCAGTTCTGCTCGGCGGTGCATTCATCGGGTATCACTTTCTTTCCCAAAAATATGAAGCGGACAACGGCTCCGCCTCCAATCAGAACGTGGTCAAAGCACCCGACTTTACGGTGACGGACAGGAATGGAAATTCCGTAAAGCTTTCCGATCATTTTGGCAAGCCCATCGTTCTGAATTTCTGGGCAACATGGTGCGGGCCATGCAAGTCGGAGCTTCCTGCATTTAACAAGCTGTATGCAGAATACGGGGAGGATGTGGAATTTCTGATGGTCAACCTCACGGACGGTCAGCGTGAGACCGTGGGTGTTGTGGAAAGCTTTCTCACGCAGAACGGCTACACATTCCCTGTATATTTCGATACAAAATACGAGGCAACCTACGCCTATGGTGCGTATTCCATCCCGCTGAGTATCTTTATTGACAAGGACGGAACAGTCGTCCAGTCCTATCTTGGTGCAATGAGTGAGGAGACGCTCCGCAGTTTTATCGAACAAATACAGTAGAGAGATTCCTGAAAAGCATTTTAGGTCATCCAGCCTGCCACAGACTGGATGAATCTATTTATGCCCTATGGCTGGTTTTTTTTTGAACAGATCGATTCCTCTAACCGCTTCCCTCACCTTCAGAACAAACGACGGTGAAACGGAAAGCTCGTCAATTCCCATCCGCAGGAAGGTTTCCGTAAGCGACGTATCCGCCGCAAGCTCACCGCAGATGCCGATCCATGCACCATACCTATGTGCATTTTCGGCGGACATCGCAATCAGCCGCAGCACCGCTTCGTGATGCGGATCGCAGAACTGCTCTACTTCCGGATTCTGCCTGTCACAGGCGAGCGTGTACTGCGTCAGATCATTAGTTCCGACGCTGAAAAAATCCACCATCGGGGCAAGACGATCGCTGATGAGAGCCGCCGCCGGAGTTTCGATCATAATGCCAAGCTCCGTACTCGCCGAAATCTCCGCCCCCTCCTCGTGCAGCTCCTTTTTTACACTTTCACAGATGTCCAGGATTTGTCTAAGTTCCGTGGTACTGGTGATCATCGGAAACATGATGCCGAGGTTTCCGTAGGCGGAAGCCCTGTAGAGTGCCCGCAGCTGTGTTCTGAAAATTTCCGTTCTGGTCAGACAAATGCGGATGGCACGGTATCCGAGTGCAGGATTTTCCTCATGCTTCAGCCCGAAATACCCCACCTGTTTATCCGCACCAATGTCCATTGTGCGGATGATGACCTTCTTCCCCGCCATGCTTTCCAGCACTTTTCGATACACTGTAAACTGCTGTTCCTCCGTTGGATAGGAATCACTCTCCAGATACAGAAATTCACTGCGGAACAGACCGATTCCATCCGCATCATTGAGAAGGACTGCTCCGATATTCTCGGCACTGCCGATATTGGCGTATATGTGAATCCTCGTACCGTCCAATGTTACATTTTCCTTTCCCTTGAGTTCCTGCAAAAGCTTTTTCTTTTCCACATCCCTTCGCTGCTTTGCAAGCAGCCGCTGCATTGTGCCCGCATCGGGACTGATAAAGAATTCTCCCGTAAATCCATCCACGATCGCTTCGTCACCATTTCTGATCACTTCCAGAAAGGATTCCCCCACACCGATGATGGCGGGAATGTTCATGTTCCTTGCCAGAATCGCTGTGTGCGAATTGGACGATCCGTGTGCCGTCACAAAGGCAAGCACTCTGTCCTTATCCAGCGTCACCGTTTCACTCGGTGCAAGATCATCGGCACAGATGATCACCTTTTCTCCTTCACCCGAGGATTCGCCGCTTTCCGCATGAAGATTGCGGAGCATCCTGTTGGAGATGTCACGCACATCTGCCGCCCTCGCCTGCATATAGGCATCGTCCATGGAGGAAAACATTTCTGTGAAATTATCCGAAGTCGCCGCTATTGCATATTCCGCATTGACCGACTGGCTTTCAATGATATTCCGGATCGACTCATTGTAATCCTCATCCTCCAGCATCATCCGATGAATTTCAAAAATCTGGGCGTTTGTTTCTCCGACCTCCCGCAGAGCCTTTTCGTGAATTTCCCGAAGCTGCTCCAACGCCTGCTCCTTTGCCGCTTCCACACGATGCAGCTCGGCTGCCGTGTCCGTCACATGGGTTCGCTTTACCATGATCTCCTGCCGCTTGAATACCGAAATTCTTCCGATGGCAATGCCTCCGTACACACTCCTGCCTGTAAATTTTTTCATAGCTTTTACCTCGTTGTAATCGTTCTTTTCATTAGTATTCACAAAGTCCGTGCAATTATTTTTACAAATATGTGAAATCACTTTACTTCGATAAAT
>JAZOBK010000247.1:0-2987 GCA_045595985.1 Oscillospiraceae bacterium | reverse complement strand
CGTGCAAAGCCGTCAGGCGGTCTTTGTGCGGTATTGCCTAAAGTCATTCATATTAAATTGCTATATATTCAGGAGGAAAACCAATGAAAGAACTGATGATCGGCAACGCAGCCGTTGCCAGAGGTCTGTACGAAGCTGGCTGTCAGGTAGTTTCCAGCTATCCCGGCACGCCCAGTACGGAAATCACCGAATTTGCCGCAGAATACGACGAAATGTACTGCGAATGGGCACCCAATGAGAAAGTTGCCATGGAGGCGGCTTTCGGTGCGTCCCTGCGTGGCGTTCGTACCGCCTGTGCAATGAAGCACGTAGGTCTGAACGTTGCCGCAGATCCCCTGTTCACCCTGTCTTACACAGGCGTGACCGGCGGTATGCTCGTCTGCGTGGCGGACGATCCCGGAATGCATTCTTCCCAGAATGAGCAGGATTCCCGTCATTACGCCATCGGTGCAAAGGTGCCGATGCTCGAACCTGCGGATTCCGCAGAGTGCAAGGAATTTGCAAAGCTCGGCTTTGAGATCTCCGAACAATTCGACACACCCTGTCTGCTGCGTGTCTGCACAAGAATCGCTCACGCACAGAGCGTGGTAGAGCAGGAGGAACGCATTGTTCCCGAAACAAAGCCCTATGAGAAAAATCCTGCAAAGTACATCATGATGCCCGGTAATGCCATCCGCCGTCATCCCATCGTGGAGGAAAGAACCGCAAAGCTTGTCGAATATGCGGAAACCTCTCCCATCAACCGCATTGAAATGGGCGATACCAAGATCGGCATCATCACTTCCGGTGCAAACTATCAGTATGTCAAGGAAGTGTTCGGCGATAAGGCTTCCGTTCTGAAGCTCGGCATGGTGCATCCGCTGCCCGTTCAGAAGATCAAGGATTTTGCTGCGGCAGTAGAAAAGCTCTATGTTGTCGAGGAACTCGACGGCATTATCGAAACCCACTGCAGAAACATCGGCGTGGATTGCATCGGCAAGGAGCTGTTCACTCCGCTGGGCGAATATTCCCAGAAAAGCATTGCCGCTGCATTCGGTATGCCTGCAAAGGAATGCACGGCTGCGGACACCGCAATTCCGATGCGTCCGCCCGTAATGTGTGCAGGCTGCCCGCACAGAGGTATGTACTATGTGCTGGCGAAAAATAAGGTGAACGTTCTCGGCGACATCGGCTGCTACACGCTCGGTGCACAGCCGCCGCTGTCTGCTCTGGACTCCACACTCTGCATGGGTGCGTCCATTTCCGGTCTGCACGGCTTCAACAAGGCTGGCGGCAGTGAAATGGAAGGAAAGAGCGTTGCGGTCATCGGTGATTCCACATTCATGCATTCGGGCATGACGGGACTTGCCAATATTGCCTACAACGGCTCAAATTCCACGGTTCTGATTCTGGATAACTCCATCACGGGCATGACCGGACACCAGCAGAATCCCACTACGGGCTACAATATCAAGGGCGATCCGGCAACCAAGATTGATCTGGAAGCCCTCTGCCATGCACTCGGCATCAACCGTGTGCGTGTGGTGGACCCCTACAATCTCGACGAATGCGAAAAGGCTCTGAAGGAAGAGCTGGCGGCAGAAGAACCGTCCGTGATCATTTCCCGCCGTCCGTGCGTTCTGCTCAAGTCCGTCAAGGCGAAGCCCCCCGTAAAGGTGGATGCCGACAAGTGCAAGAGCTGCAAGAAGTGCATGAAGATGGGCTGCCCTGCGATCCACATGGAAAACGGCAAGGCTGCCATTGACACCACCCTCTGCGTAGGCTGCGGCGTTTGTATGCAGCTGTGTGCATTCGGTGCAATTACTGAATAACCGAATGGGGGACAAAGCCCCCATGTATAAACTACACAGTAAAGGAGTTAATACTATGGACACAAAAGGCATTGTTATCTGCGGTGTCGGTGGTCAGGGTTCTCTGCTTGCCAGCAAGCTGCTGGGCAGGGTACTGATGAACGAAGGCTATGATATTAAGGTTTCCGAAGTGCATGGCATGAGCCAGAGAGGCGGCTCGGTCATCACCTATGTACGCTACGGCGAAAAGGTATATTCTCCCGTAGTACAGACCGGTGAAGCGGACTACATCGTTTCATTTGAACGCATTGAGGCGGCTCGCTGGGCTTCCCTCCTCAAAAAGGACGGCGTGCTGATCACCAACACACAGCGTATTGATCCGATGCCCGTTATTACGGGTGTTGCAGAGTATCCGACGGAGATTCTGGATGAACTGCGTGCAAAGAACGTGAAGCTTGAAGCTTTTGACGCTCTTTCGCTCGCCATTGAAGCAGGCTCCGCAAGAGCCGTGAATATCGTTCTGATGGGACAGCTCGCAAAGCACTTCCATATCGACTATGATAAGTGGATTGCTGCCCTCGAACAGACTGTGAAGCCCCAGTTCTGGGAAATGAATAAAAAGGCATTCGCTCTGGGATATGAATTTGGTGCGTGATTTTATGGGGGACGCTGCCCCCATACCCCCTGCCAAAGGGATGTGCATCCCTTTGGAATCCCATGGCGTTTCGCCATTGCCCCCTGTGGGGACAAAGGCGAAACGTTAAGAATACAAGGCAATCATTCTTGGGCAAGGGGGATGAGAAAACAGTATCCTCATAAATGATGCACAAGGTCACATCCGGTACAACTGTATATTATTAGCCCCAAAAGGCATATCAAAGGAGGAATATATCATGACTACACAGCAGCTTTCAATTTTTATGGAAAACAAGCCGGAACAGCTTGTCAAGGTAACCGAAACCCTCGCAGAGGGCGGTATTGACATCCGTGCAATGTCTTTGGCTGACACACAGGATTTCGGCATCGTACGCATGATCGTCAGCGACTGCCAGAAGGCACAGGCAATGCTGAGTGCAAAGGGTCTGATGTCCAGCATCACCAAGGTTATGTGTGCTGCAATTCCGGATCAGCCCGGCGGTCTGGGCGTAATTACAAAGGTTCTGTCCGATGCAAAGATCAACATCGACTACCTCTATG
>JAZOBK010000246.1:0-6147 GCA_045595985.1 Oscillospiraceae bacterium | reverse complement strand
CTTGGTCTTATCGGTGATCTTCTCACGCAGCTCCTCTGCGGTAAGCTTGAATTTATTCTCCTCTTTCGTGGGGATCGCCACGGGAACACCGCAGGTCATCTCCACGATCGGAGCATAGCAAACAAAGCTCGGTTCCACGATCAGCACCTCGTCACCGGGATTGATGATGCCCCGGATGGCAATGTCGATCGCCTCCGAACCGCCGACAGTCACGATGATCTCATGCTCGCCGTCATATTCGAGATTGTTCTTTCTTTTTAAGTATCGTGAAATGGATTGCCGCAATTCCATCAGACCGGAATTTGCGGTATAGACGATACGCTTACGTTCCAGCACATTGATCGCAGTCTTGCGAATCGCCCACGGCGTCTGAAAATCGGGTTCGCCAACGCCAAGACTGATCACGTCATCCATCTGTGCAGCAAGATCAAAGAATTTCCGGATACCGGAAGGTTTCATATTCTGCACACGATCGGATAGGATTTTCTCATAATTCATCACGGACAGATTAAGCCCCTTTCATCCTTTTCTTCTTCTTCAATAAAAATACCCTTTTCCTTGTAACGCTTCAATACAAAGGAAGTTGCCGTGGAAACCACACCCTCCAAAGCAGACAGTCTTTGTGATACGAACAATGCAACCTCCTTGAGGGTTCTGCCCTTTACACAAATGGACAGATCGTAGGAGCCGGACATCAGGGAAATGCTTTCCACCTCATCATACATCATGATGGTTCTGGCAATTTCATCAAAGCCGCAGTCACGCTTGGGTGTTACACGCAGTTCAATAATGGCTTCCACCTCATTGCTTTTTGCAAGCTCATCATTGATAATGGCACTGTAGCCTCTGATGATACCCTTGGATTCCAGACGGTGAATCTCGGTGGCTACCGCCGCCTCCGTTGTTCCAAGCATATCCGCAAGCTGTGCATTGGTCAGTCTGGCGTTCTGCTTGAGCAGTTCCAATACTTCATTCATCATGTTCGTTTCCTCCGTTCTATAAGGTTAAATTTCTATAAAATGCGGCTCATGCCGCAGAAAATAGCATACACGGTCAAACCCGCAGGACTTCGCAAGAGCAGCTCCCTGTGCAATGCCGCCGCCCACATCCTCAGGACGATGTGCGTCCGATCCGAGCGAGAGGAGCTTTCCGCCAAGATCCCTATACAATCTGAGGTATTCCTCATGCGGAAACGGCATTCCGTATTTCTGTCGATAGCCGGATGTATTCAGTTCAATTCCCCGTCCGTTACGAATCACAGCTTTCAGGCATTCCACAGCACATTCCTGCCACTGCTTCATATCCACGGGAACGCCTCCATCACCGATAATATACCGCAGCGGATAGGTCAGGTGTCCGAGGACATCGAATCTTCCCCACCTGCAGATTTTCAGAAGCTCCGAAAAATACGAATCCAGCAGTGCGGCAACATCCTCTTTCCCGTAATCCAGAAAATAGAAATCCGGCTTGTCGGGCAGCTCATGGAGCGAGGCAATGACGAAATCCAGCCGCTTGTCCTGCAAAAGGCTCTCCGCCAATGCAAAATCCGCATTCGGCTCACCCATTTCGATGCCGCTGATCAGCAGCAGTCTGCCCTTGTATTCTTCTTTCGCCTGCACATTCTGTTCCATGGCTCTCTCATACCGTGCCGCATAGTCGAAGAACTCCTCGTCATTGCGTGCCTCTGCGGCATAAAAGCCCTGCGAATAGAATCTGCACAGTTCGATGTGATCCGTAACCGCAAATGCCTGCATTCCGAGCATTTCTGCACGGTCACACATATCGGAAACGGCTGCGTCGCTGTCGGGCGAACAAGCGGTATGCGTATGGCAATCCATCGGCAACATGGGCATTCCTCCTGCATTACTGTTTCTTTATATTATACCATACATCAGCGTTTTTTTCTATAGTTATTTTCAATTTTTTTCTCTTTTCACATCTTTAGGGATTTTGCATAAAATGTACCATGGAAAAACTGTTGAAATTGGAGGAGTTCTATGGACGCCATTGTATTGCTTGGCATATTTCTGTTTGCCGCTGTTTCGGGATTTCTGGCATTTTTCGCATTCTCTCCCCGCAAAATACAGCAGCCGGAACTGCTTGCCCCCTTTGCCGTGCTGCCGATCCGGAATGCAGACGCATCGACCAGAGCCTTTCTGGAGCTGTTTGCGGGACAGGTAGCATGGATGGACAGTAGCGTGCTGCACAGCGTAATTCTGATGTATGCCGACGAGGACGCCCAAACCGCACAGATGTGTGCAGAGATCGCACAGCAGTATGATTTTTTCACCTGTATGTCACTGTCGGAAGTCCAGAGGCTGCTTGAACTGCGGATGGAAATTCCGGAAAGCCTTGAAAAAAACTCCGAAAGCGGTTGCAATCCGTCTGAAAATACTGTATAATAGAATGGAGTGGGTGTATCCGCACGGATGCACAGAACTGATGTTTCGGAGGTGAGAAAATGGCGGAAGTGCTGCATATTGAGGGAACGGTGGAAAACATCCTGTTCCGCAATGAGGAAAACGGCTACATCGTGCTGGATCTGGATGCAGGCGGCGAGCCGATCACTGTCGTTGGCGAGCTTGGTGATATTGACGAAGGCGAATGCCTGTCACTCTACGGCGAATACATCACGCATCCGAGATTCGGCCCGCAGTTTCAGGCGGAATCCTGCGAACGCAAGCTCCCAAATACCACTGACAGCATCCGCCGTTACCTTGCATCCGGTGTGATTAAGGGCATCGGCAAGGTGCTTGCCGGAAAAATTGTAGATACCTTTGGGGCACGCACACTGGAGATTATGGAAAACGAACCAATGCGTCTGATGGAAGTGCGGGGTATGTCCAAAAACAAATGCGAGGACGTTGCACGGGAGGCAAAGCATATTTTTGCACTTCGGGGCGTCATCTCCTATTTTGAGAACTACGGTATCAAATCCCGTTACGCCATGCGTGCGTTCCGTGTGTGGGGCGATAAATGCCGTAATGTCATTGAAGCCAATCCCTATCTCATGTGCCATGAGGAAATCGGAATGCAGTTCAAGAACGTGGAAAGCTACGCCCGTGACCTGCACATACCGAAGGACGCCCAGTGCCGTATCGGTGCGGGGATCCTCCATCTGCTGCGGCATAACGCAGGACTGGGACATACCTGCCTGCCGCTCGACCGTCTGGCACAGACGGCGTCAGCCTTTCTGGAAATTTCGGAATCCGCTTTTTACGCCGCCTATCAGGAGGAACGCAAGGCGGATACCATCGTGGAATACATCAAGGGGGAACGTGAATTCGTTTACCTCAAGGAATATTATCAGGCGGAACGCTATATTACCGACCGCATCGGCGTAATGCGGGATTTCGGTGCGAGAAACGAAAATGATTACAGTGCCATGATCACACAGGCGGAAGAAAATCGCGGCATTCAATATGCGGCATTGCAGAGGGAAGCCATTCAGGCGGCACTCTCCCGTGGTCTGCTGATTCTGACGGGCGGCCCCGGTACGGGCAAAACCACCACCCTCAATGCCATTATTTCCCTCTATGAAAAACAGGGATTCCGTGTGATGATCGCTGCTCCCACGGGCAGAGCTGCAAAGCGTATTTCCGATCTGACGGGTTACGACGCCAAAACTGTACACCGTCTGCTGGAAGTGCAGTTTGATCCGATCGGCGGTCAGAAATTTGTACATAACGAGGAAAATCCCCTTGCCTGCGATGTGCTCGTCGTGGACGAGATGTCAATGGTGGACGTACTGCTGTTTTCCCATCTGCTGCGTGCCCTGACGCTCGGCTGCAAGGTGATCCTTGTGGGCGACAGCGACCAGCTGCCGTCCGTGGGTGCGGGAAATCTCCTGCGTCACCTGATCGACAGCCAGTGTATGCCGGTGATCGCATTGAAGGAGATCTTCCGGCAGGCACAGCAAAGCTGTATTGTTACCAATGCCCACAAGATCGTCAATGGTGAAATGCCCGATCTTTCAAGGAAGGACAGCGACTTCTTCTTTTTCCACAGACTGGATTTTCCCGAAACCTCCGAGCTTCTGCTGGATCTCATCAGCAGACGGCTGCCGAATGCCTACGGGTACTCCCCCACCCGTGACATACAGGTCATCTGTCCGTCAAGACGTGGCGTACTCGGCGTTGTGGAACTGAACAAAGCACTGCAGTCCCGTCTGAATCCCCCAACAGCGGAAAAGGCGGAGGTAAAATCCGCCCTCTACCAGTTCCGTGAGGGTGACAAGGTCATGCAGACAAAGAATAATTATGACATTACATGGTCAAAAGACGGCGAAAGCGGAACGGGAATTTTCAACGGCGACATCGGTCATATCCGAACGATCAACCGACGCCGCGGCGAAGCGGTCATTGATTTTGACGGCAGAATCACGGTCTATCCGCTGATGCTGCTTGAACAGCTGGAGCTGGCGTATGCCATTACCGTACATAAGAGTCAGGGCAGCGAGTTTGAAGCAGTGATCATTCCCCTGCTGGGAAAATTTGAAAAGCTCAGCTACCGCAATCTTCTTTACACGGCGGTTACCCGTGCCAAAAAGCTGCTGATCGTCATCGGCTCCCCCGTAAAGGTGGAACAGATGGTCAGCAATAACCGACGCACCAACCGCTATTCGTGTCTGAAACATATGCTGGAATTGAGTATGCAATCGGGTGACGGCAATGAAATGGACGAAATCTTTGCTTAATTTCTTCTATCCGAACCACTGTCCTGCGTGCGATCGTTTTTTGGCGGCACAGGAGCTTCTCTGTGCGGAGTGTTCGGAAAATCTCGTGCTCAAACCCGAAGATTACTGCCATATTTGCGGCAAGCCCGACTGTATGTGCAGCCGGGCATCCCTTGCGTATGACGGTGCAGTGGTTTGTTCCGCTTATGCGGAAGGAACGGTTCCCGCCATCCTGCAGCTCAAAACGTCCAGAAACACCAATTTTGCGATATTTGCAGCACGCATCCTTGCAGAACATCTGCAAACGGCAGATCTGCATTTTGACTGCGTGGTGCCCGTCCCCATGCACCACTCCAAGGAGAGAATGCGTGGCTATAATCAGGCAGCACTGATCGCAGAAGAAATTGCAAGGCTGCTGGATCTGCCGCTTTATGAAGATATTCTGATCAAAAACCGCAGCAGCATCGAACAGCACAACCTCGGTGCTGCTGAGCGTGCAAAGCATCCGGAAAGCTTCGGCATTCGTGAACACAGGCTTGACGGAATGCGGATATTATTATGCGATGATGTGCTGACAACGGGGAATACCATGAATCGCTGTGCGGCACTGCTAAAAGAAAATGGTGCAGCTGCGGTGTTTGCCGCTGCAGCGGCAACAACCATTTGGAACAACAGGAGGAAGGAATTATGAACACTACACCGGATATCGGAATTGATCTCGGTACTGCAAATATTGTCATGACGCTGGGCAAGAAGGGCGTTGTGCTGACGGAACCCTCCGTCATTGCCTACAATACCTGCACCGAGCGGATTCTGGCTGTCGGTCAGGACGCCTATCGGATGATTGGCAAAACGCCCGCCTATATCAAGGTCGTCCACCCGCTTTCCGAGGGCGTGATCTCCGACGATCTGCTTACGCAATGCATGATCCGTGAATTTCTGATTAAGGTCAGCGGTCACCAGCTGGTCAAGCCCCGTATCATTATTTGCGTGCCTGCATTCATTACGGAACTGGAAAAACGTGCGGTCGGCGATGCAGTCATGAGTGCGGGCTGCCGCAAGGCATACCTCATTGACGCCCCCATTGCCGCAATGCTCGGTGCAGGCATCAATATCGGCAAGGCAAGAGGCCACATGGTAGTGGACATCGGCGGCGGCACTACGGACATTGCCATCGTTTCTATGAACGGCATCGTTACCTCACATTCCATCAAATCCGCCGGAAACCGCATAGATCAGGCAATTATGAAATATATGCTTAATCGCTACAAGCTTCTCATCGGTGAGCAGACGGCGGAACAGATCAAGATCCGTCTGACCAATCTCTACGATCCACGCGACGATGTTCGTCTGCTGGTAAAAGGCAGAAGCGTGATGCGTGGACTTCCCGATGCGGTTGAAATCAACGAAATGGAACTGTTCGACGCCATGGAGGACGAGATCTTCTCCATTATGGAGGCGATCAAGAAGGT
>JAZOBK010000245.1:0-2066 GCA_045595985.1 Oscillospiraceae bacterium | reverse complement strand
TTTTTTAATAATTTAATGGAATTTCCCCGCCGAAGGCGGTGATACTACAATAGTTTAATTATCCTCATTGAGTCTGGAAACATCCACACTCTCCTGTGTGAATGCAAAGCGGATGCTGTGCATTTTCAGCCCGCTCTGTGCAAAGAACAGACGGATCGAAGTAAAATGTGAGAACATCGGAATCTTGTTGGAGAAGGAAACGGGCTTTCCTCCGGTGCCGTTCCATGTGAATGTACCGCTTGCGGAACCCATGCTGAACAGCGTCACGGGAATCTGTGCAAGCTCACCCTGCTCGGAGCTTGCGGTGAGTGTTACATTGTAATATCCTGGATTGTTGACGATCAGTGCAAAGCTGTAAACTGTACCCTTGTCCGTGCAGATCTCCTCAAGATCAAGAGTCAGCTCCTTGTCCATTTCATAAAAAACAACGGGGGTGTCGTTGATGGAGCTTTCCTGCGGACGATTGAGAATTTCCACCGAAACTTCCTCGCCCATAAGGCGTTTCATGGCGTTTGTATGCAGCAGGAAACGGCAGATATTGGCAGCGTTCCGCTGCAGTTCGCATCTTTCGAGTTTTCCCTCGGCAAGTGCATCCAGCGTGTTGTCGTCGTTTTTACCGCCGTCCGCACAAACCATGTACACATCATTCTGTGCACGTGCCATTGCAGCGAAATTGCTGCGGCGAACCGCTTCCTCACGGCTGTTGATATTTGCCCACCAGTCCGTCATAGTAAAGCCCGTGAATCCCCATTCGTTGCGGAGAATCTGGGTGTTCAGGTCATAATTTCCGGCAGTCCAAAGACCGTTGACGCAGCCATACGACGTCATGATGGAATCGGCATTGCCCTCCTTGACGGCGATTTCAAAGCCCCTAAGATAGATCTCACGCAGAGCACGTTCGGAAACCACGGATTCCAGAAAATGACGGTTGGTTTCCTGATTGTTGCCGCAGAAGTGCTTGATCGTACCCGTTACGCCTGCGGAATGCAGACCACGCAGCTGGGAAGCTGCCATAGTGCCCGTAAGATAGGGATCTTCGGAGAAATATTCGAAATTTCTGCCATTCAGCGGATGACGATGAATGTTCATGCCGGGGCCGAGCAGGCAGTCCACCTTGTTGGCGGTCATTTCCAGACCGGTAAAGGAGAACAGTTCCTGTGCAAGATTGCGGTTGAATGTGGATGCGATCAGAGTGCCGTTGGGCAGGCTGAATGCATGGGTGCCGCAGTCAAGACGCATACCCGAGGGGCCGTCGGAACAGCAAGCACAGGGAATGCCGAAGGCTTCGAGGGAATCGGACACACTGCCGAAAGCGGATGCCGTACCCGGAGTCACTCTGGGACTTCCCATGCCCTCACCACGGATGATGCAGGAAAGATCATAGTCGGAAAGCTGTCCGATGAATTCGTCCATTGTTGCTGTTCCTGCAAGTACATCCGCAAGTCGGATGCCCTTATCGCCCGTGTAGGGGATCTCCGCAGGCAAGCCTGCAATTCTCCGTGCGGGTTCGTCCACGGTATTGAGCGGAACGGCTTCTTCGGAAAGTGCGATACTGTTTTCCGTGCAGACGGGACGGATCCTGTTGAATTCCTCCACGGGAGCCATTGCCTGTGTACACTGTTTGATCACACGCAGTTCGGGGATTTCAGTGGAATGCACAAGTGCGGCACTTCTCACATCCGTACCTGCGTAGAAACGATAATCACCGCACTCCAGCACATAACAGAACGGATGCCCCGTCGCACCTGCATCATCATAGGATGCAAGGTCTGCAAGCTTCACGGTAATGGAAATTTCCTGTGTTTCGTTGGGAGCAAGTGTTTCGGTTTTGTCATAGCCGCACAGTACTCGCAGGGGCTTGCCCAGCTTGCCCTGCGGAGCTTCGCAGTACAGCTGAACCACTTCCTTACCGCTGTAATTGCCCGTATTTCTGACAGCAATGCGGAATGTGACTGCGTCGTTCTTTTCCTCTGCGGAAAGCATACGCAGATCAAAGCTCGTATATGAAAGACCGAAACCGAACGGATACAGCACCCTGTCTTTTGCAAAGGTTTCAAAATATCTGT
>JAZOBK010000244.1:0-3047 GCA_045595985.1 Oscillospiraceae bacterium | reverse complement strand
CAGACCCCTCGTTACGGCAACCGTGAACGGAAAGGAAGCCGTGGTAAGTAAGTCAAACATCGAAGAAGGATGTATTACGGTGACCTATAAATTCCGAAGGACCGACTCCCTTGAAATCAGCAAGGTCGAGGTGAAGGATATAGATATACCCAAGGATGGCGCCATGCCTGACTACACCATGACGCTGGGCGATACGACCTATGAACCCTTCTGCTCCGCGGACGATGATGTTACCAAGAACGGCATTGCGTGGTTTGACAGAACGACCAACAGGTATGTGCGGATTGGCGTTGATAAATTCATCGGCGGACATACCTATTCTGTATTTATCATCCTGAAAACAACGGGCGAATATACATTCAAGTACGATGCCAATTCGGACAATTATACTGCAACGGCAAAAATCAATGGCAAGACGGCGTCTGTAGATGCGTGCGAAGAGGACATGATCGAGCTCAGTTACGACTTCGTCTGCGAAGAGGCGGAGCATGTATGTAATCTCGTCAAGGTAGAGGAAGTGCCGGCGACCTGCCAGCAGAAGGGCAAGAAAGCCTATTATTTCTGCGAGGAGTGCGGCAAATGCTTTGAGGATTCCCAAGGCACCAAGAAGATTGTCAATATCACAACCTGGGGCACCATCGAGCAGACTGACCATATCGGCGGCACAGCTACCTGTGCCGAACGGGCAAAGTGTTCCCTCTGCGGTGAAGCCTACGGCAAATTGGGAGATCACAACTATAGCGCCGAATGGAGCTACAAGGTGGCCCGCGGCCATGCCCACGGTTGTACAGTACCGGGCTGCGATGCCCATGACACCGTAGTGGGCCACACACCCGGCCCGGAGGCAACAGAGGATACGGATCAGCTGTGCACCGTCTGCGGTTATATCATCAAGCTGAAGCTTTCCCATAAGCATAACCTTTCCAAGATGGAAAAGGTAGCCGCGACCTGCACGAAAAACGGCAGAAAGGCATACTATTACTGCGATTCCTGCGACGGCATTTTCAGCAACATCAGGGGCACAGAGGAAATCGTGGATGCTGACGAACTCATCATTCCCGCAACCGGTCATAAGGATTCCAGATGGATGTCCGACGGGGAGGTACACTGGAAGCAATGTACCAACGAGGGCTGCGGCGTCATAACGGTTGAAAAAGAGACCCATGAATTTAGCAAAGCCGGCAGATGCCAGATTTGCAAATTCAATCCCAATGAAGAAACCGGAGCCACCGAAGAAACGGATCCCACAGAGGGCAGCGAGGTAACGGTCCCGGATGACGGCGGTGACCATATTCCCACCACAGCACCCGATGCTACGGACGAAACCGATCCGCCGGATGACGATACGAATTCTGGTGGGCTGTGGATCGTGTTGATCGTTGCCGGTGTGCTTGCGGCAGCCGGTATCGCGGCTGTTGCCATCGTTTTGATCAAAAAGAAGAAAAAACCGGAGCAAGCCGCGGAGTAAACACAGAAAATGGCCCCGGTGAATGGATCACATTCGATTGATACATCAACGGATGATGCTTCAAAAAACGGTTTTGTGGCAAAAATGAACCCATGAAGCAAAGAAAAATCCACTCTTTCACAAATTATTTATCAGAGTCAATAAGTGTACGGACAGAATCAATCATGGATTGTACAACCGTCGGTGTCGGCGGGAATGCTGATCATGCGGAAAGAGGAATACTATGAAAGAACAATTGAGAAGAATCTTTAGCATAGTGCTGTGTTTCCTGCTCCTGTTCAACGGAGTGCTTGGCGTCAATGATCATATCCATTTCGGAGAGGATCACCTCCACGGGGAGGATACAGCAGCATACGAAAATGCGGAACCCCACGAACACGAGGAAACGGACGAGCCTGGGGAAATACATTTTGATCTGCTTGCCGTATTTGGGGATGCGCTGGATTTTGTGCTTTCCGGCATTGCTGTTCCGGTGAGTGCGGAAGAAGGCGTGGAATGTGAGCACTGCGGCGCATTGCGCTATGGCGATTGGCTTTGCGACAACGGTGACCACTGCGGCGAAGGCTCCGGCACCTCCTGCTACGAGGAGCATCACTGCGGCTACTGCGGTGCCTGCGACGATGACCATGAAATGTGCGACGATTGTGGCAACTGCCTGGAAAACTGCTGCGAGTGCGACGAAAAATGTCGCGGCTGCTATGAAACCAGCGGTGATGTCTGCGATGTGTGCGGTGAAAAATGCACGGAGTGCGCCGATTTTATCTGCGACGACTGCGGTATTTGTGCTGAGTGCGCAGGCAATGAGCTGTACTGCTCCCAGTGTATGCTGTGTATCGGCTGTGCGGATTGGATCTGTTACTGCGGCGAGGGCTGCTCGGAATGCACCACCGGCTGCGAGCAATGCTATGAAAAGTGCCTGAACTGTGCGGAAGATGAGCTGTGTACCGACTGCGGAACCTGCTTTGAATGCCTCGGTGGAGAAGGCAACTACTGTCCTGAATGTCTGCTGTGTAAATTCTGTACGGAATACATATGTGAGTGCGGCAGGGGTTGTAGCGAGTGCGTCCTGATCTGTGAACAATGCCAAGAAAAATGTGAAGGGTGCGCAGACGGCGGTATTTGCGCAGATTGCGGAGTCTGCTTTGATTGCGTCGGTGGCGATGGAAACTTCTGTCTGAACTGTAATCTTTGCAAATTCTGCGTGGATCAGGTTTGCGTCGGATGCAGTGAAGGCTGTTCGGAATGCGCCGCAATATGCCCCGAATGCAATGCCGTGTGCGAAAGCTGTGGTGACGATCAGCTCTGCGGTGACTGTGGGGTATGCTTCGAATGCCGCGGGGGTGAGGGAAACTACTGCGCAGAATGCGGCTTGTGTAAAATGTGCGTTGAATATGTCTGCTCCTGCGGAAACGGTTGTTCGGAGTGCGCATATGTCTGCGTCGAATGCGGTGAAAAATGTACGGCCTGTGCCGAGGAAGAGCTATGCATCGAGTGCGGAATTTGCTTTGACTGCATAGGTGGAGAAGGTAACTACTGCTCCGAATGTCTGCTATGTAAAAACTGCGTGGATCAGGTCTGC
>JAZOBK010000243.1:0-2418 GCA_045595985.1 Oscillospiraceae bacterium | reverse complement strand
ATAAATATATGAAAAATGCCCTACGCAGCAATGCGTAGGGCAAATCCAATTCCGATTAATCTTCCGCACCGCAATTTGCATCCTGTACGGGCTGGTATTTCTGCTTTTCCTGCAGACGATTGAACACAATATCATAACCGTTCTTGCTCTGATAATTCAGAGAACGATTGACACGGCTGATGGTCGCTGTGCTTGCACCGGTCACATTCACAATATCACTGTAAACATGGTGATCACGCAGCATCTTTGCAACCTGCAGACGCTGGGAAATCGTCTGAAGTTCCAGGACTGTACACAAATCATCAAAGAATGCACTGCACTCCTCTTTTGTCTCCAGACAAAGAATTGCTTCATACAGCTCATCCAAAGCAGAGGGGTTGAATTTTCCACGTTTCATATTGAAATTTCCTTTCAAGCAGTTTATATTTATATTTTAACACAGTATAGCGTAAAAGTAAAGTCTTTTTTCAAAATATTTTCAAATAATTTTCAAAAGCAATCACATTTAGGAGATTTCGCCTCGAAATTCCCAGAAATTCCGTCACTTTATCTTGATAAGACGGATATTGGAGAAGGTCACATTGTAGTAATCCTTCCCTCCCAATTGGAACACGATCGCTGCATCCTCATCATCTTCGGCAGCTGCAACTGTGCCCTCATAATGCTGAACCTCACCGATTGCCTCAATGGTGTCACTGTAATATTCCGATGAACCACGCACTGCAAAGGGAATTTCCGCATCCACAGTTGAGGTGTAGTCAAATTCCAGACGGTACTCCGCTCCCGACTGAAGCGGAATATCGGGGATGATCGCCTCAATATCAGCAGGAACATCGCCGCCGTCCGACACATTCAGCCAGAAGGATTTATCATATTCATTGACATAGGCATACACATTTGCACCGGAATCCGCATTATGTGTCGATGTATAAACGGAATCCGCAGCCAGATTCAAGCCGATCTTGGAAGATTCCATACCAAGTGCCTGACAAATCTTATCCGCCAGAACATAGGCACTGTTCTGCTGGGTGATCGGAGAGGGGTGCCAGTCTGAACCGATTCCATCCGCCTGATTCTGCGTTGCGGACGCATAGCTCATGATACGTTCATCACCGCTGCTTTCGGTATAATCCGAAGCCGCCTGCTCAATCAAAGCATAGATCTCCTCGCCGCCCATGGTTCCCATGGTGCAGATAATGTACGCATCCGGATTCTTTTCACGCACCTGCTCTATGAATGCAATATAGCCGTCGATGAATTCCTGCGAACGGTTTTCGGGATCCGCTCCGACGTAATTGATGTCATTCGTACCAAGATTGATGACAACAACATCATTCCTGCTTTTAGAGAAATCCCACTTATCCGAGTATTCCCAGAATTTGCTGGACAGTTCATAGCAATCAGGCAACAGGGCGGAATCATTTTTATCACCGGAAGAATAGCCGGAAACGATACCGTAACCGCTATAGCATACTGCACTGTAATCGGCATTGAGCTGCATTGCAGTCAGATATGCATAGGATTTTGTGAAGTTCTCCGTTGTCGTTTTAAATGACTCGGAGCTTGATTGTCCCTCAACACCATAGGCACAGGTGATGGAATCCCCAATAAATTCAATGCACAGCTCTTTCTGCTCGGCGGGTTTTACCGCTTCTGCATCGGCAGTCACGACATCTATGGACTGCACACCAATTGCCCCGTTGGCAGCTTCCGAAAGCAGAATCACCTTTACTTCGGCAGTTCTGATTTCGTCATCTTCACCTACTTCCCAGAGTGTGAATGTTTCTGTATCTTCATCCATCGTCTTATCTACCAAAAGCTCTCCATCCATATAAATGGCAAATCTCGGTCGATAATCTTCAAGCGATTGAATACCGCTGTCACCTGCAAGATTGAGCGTTGCAGATAATCCTGTTACGGTAAATTCCGCAGCACTGCCACTCTGCACGAGCCATGTCACATCTTTCTTACGAACGGTTCTTCCTGTCAGTTTGACATATTCCTCCGTTGCGGCAAAGCTGTATTTCTTAGGGCCATTGTTGATCTGTTTTTTCAGAATGCCCAGATCGAAGGCGTCCACAACGCCATCTGCATTGATGTCATCGGCCGTTGTCACCTCAGTTTGCTGCAGCAATGCCTGCTGCAGATGCAGGACTTCGGGTGTTCTGTCCCGATACACTGCCGATGCTCCCGTTACAAAAAGAAAAGAAGCATATACAGACGCTGTCAGGACTGCAAAGCATTTTAATCTGTTCATGATCATTCCCTCTCAAAAAAATAGTACACATATTATAGCATATTTTGTATGAATTTTCAAGCTTTCCATAATTATCACAACATTTATTAAGTTTTTCTTCATAAAAAAAAGGAAACAACAATGTTGTTTCCTTTTTTTAAAATTTGGTGACCCGTACGGGA
>JAZOBK010000242.1:0-6659 GCA_045595985.1 Oscillospiraceae bacterium | reverse complement strand
CTGGGTGGATTCTTCCGCAGGCTCAGGGGATTCTTCCACGTTCTCGGTGGATTCTTCCGCAGGCTCAGCGGTTTCTGCCACGTTCTCGGTGGATTCTTCCGCAGGCTCAGCGGATTCTTCCACGTTTTCGGTGGATTCTTCCGCAGGTTCAGCGGTTTCTTCCTTGTTCGGTTCTGCTGTGGTTGCTGCTTCAGCAATTTTTGCCGCTTCTGCCTTTCGCTTTTCGGTTAATGCCTTTTCCTCGGCAAATTTCTCATCCACTTCTTCATCCTCCCAACGCAGTCCGCAGATGAAAGCGAATGCTGCAAGGAAAATGACTGCCACTACGAGCGTGATGATTGCAAAGACCATCAAGCGGTTTGTCAGAAGATTCAGGAATCCCACCACTGCCGCAAAAATCTGAGGATCCTTGATTGCGAAGCCGGCGAAATAATCCGTCGCCTTAATGTACACACATGGTGTGAGCAGCAGGAGGGAGGCGATCAATGAGGAAAGCCCCGTCCAGTAGAACATATGTCCGATCTGCTTGAGATTGCAGAGAATCAGCAGGAGGATCACAAAGACAACCGCAACGATGCAAGCCGTGGACGCCAGATTCAGATAGGAAACATAGGTCTTAGCCGTTTTCAGCCAGCCCTTGCTGTGCATCGTGGAGAACTTGAAAGTATCCGCCACAAACAGGATCTGTGATTCTGCATTCTTGATCACGGATGCGACTTTCTTTTCGTAAGCCTCATCCTTCTGGTAGCCGTTTTCAGCGGCGTATTCCTCAAAGAAACTATTGATGGACGCCCTCAGCTGTGTGAAATCCATGGTGAACTCGTAGGTATCCGTCTTTCCGTTGATGTAATCGAATGCCTGTGAAACACTGCTGAGAATCGCTTCATGCAGTTCCTCACGATCCATGACATTCATGAACACCTCAGCAGGAATTCCCGTGCTGTTGGAGCGTGTTTTGAAATAGCTTTCCAGTGAAAGATATGCCTTGTCCGCAAGCTGTTCCTGCTCAGCGACTGTGCGGAAACTATCCGTATTGAGCACCTGTGTTCTGGCAAATAACGTCAGTTCCGCCGCCAGAATCATAAACACCAGTAAAAATGTCAGCAGGACATTGGGAATATAGCATCTTACCTTTTTCATTCCGCAGCCTCCTCTCCTGTCGGGTCAATGTAGAACTGCTTGCTCACCAGTTCACAAACCACGCCGATTCTCATAGAGGATGTGCCCAGCACCTGTGCCTGACAGGTGTACAGTGTCAGCTGATCGGTATCCGTCGGCAGAATATAACTCTTGTCCGTATTCTTGAACTTCACCTGCTCTGTTACCTTATATGTAAACACACCGTATTTGGTATACAGCACGATCTCATCGCCCACCTGAACCCTGTGCAGATCCGCAAAGAAGGTATTGACATGGGCGTCGATCACTACGTTGCCGGTATCGCCCAGCACCTTGGATGCGGAGGACTGGCAGGCACCGCGTTCCAGAAGCTCCGCACTGGAACCCCAGTACACGGGTGCGATCATGGAAACGGCTTCACATTCCAGAACGGCATACTGTTCACCGAAGGACGGACGGATGACCACGCCTTCCGCCGACAGTTCGTCGTCGGAGATCTCGTCGGTACGGATGTCATTTTCTTTGATGACAAGACCGCTTGTCCCTGCGGAGGGATTGTATTTCATATCATCCATGAACGCAATGTTCAGGTATGTCTGAATCTTTTCATAGGGTTTGATCAATACTGCCGCACAAAGGGCAGCACAGAGGATCAGCAGAAAAAAACCTGTCAGGAAATAAAGGAGTTTTTCTCTGCGTTTTCTATTTTTTGCTTCCGCCAAAATGGACTCCTTTCTACTGTGCCAGCTCGTCGCTGCGGCAGATGTAGCGATAGAGAGCTGCGAATCCGCACAATGCAAGGATCACACCTGCAGCGGAGCCTGCAAGAACGCCTGTACGAGAAATGCCCGTTTCATCAATGGAGATACCCACTGCGGACTGATCAATGATAACACCCTCTTTATCACGGATCGTCACGGAAATGTTATCATCCGTGATCTCATCCACCGTCATATGCATACCCATTGTTTCCGCAAAATCAATGTAGCCCTCCATGATCTGTGCCTTATCGCCAAGGGACATCTGCTTAATGATGCTTCTGCGTTCCTCGGGCGAAAGGTTGTTGAGGAAATTCTTCTTATCCTCGGCACTGAGGCTGTTGACGTAAGCAACCTTCTCCTCCAGCGTCATGTTGACAAATTCTTTTGTACCCACGGATTCGGTTTGCTCTGTGGGAGCAGTGCTGTCAGCAGCGGAATCATCCGATTCGACAGAGCCGGTCGTTTCGGTTGCAGGCTCCGTAACTTCTTCTTCAAAAATACTTTCGAACATACTGTCCGACTGCTTTTCAAAATCCAGAAGCATTGCCCATGCTTTATCCAGATGCTCCTGCGTATAATTGCCGGTAGCCCATTCGTTGTAGCCCTGCTGGACCTGGGCTTCCGGAAATCCCAGCTCTCTCGCCTTGTTAGCAATATCATCCACAGTAACCGCAGATGCGGAAATTCCTGCGGCACAGCAAAAACAGCCGGCCGCAAGCACAGCTGCAAGAAGTCTGTGTTTCAGTATTCTCTTTTTCATGACTGCCATCCTTTCTATAGGTTCAAATATCTTCCTATCATCCATTATAACAGAACCCCTTGGAAAAAGCAAGCGTAAAATTCTGCCTGCGACAGACAGTAAAGGGCGATTATTCTTCCTCGGAGGCGTGTTCTTTCAGATATGCAGCAACATCGCCCACCGTATGAATATGATCCACAGCTTCATCGGGAATGGTGATGTCCGTTGCACTCTCAATTGCCATGATCAGTTCCACTGCATCGAGTGAGGTGGCATTGAGATCTTCCAGAATATCGGTGTCCTCATTAATATCCTCTGCATCCACGCCGAACTGCTCTGCGATAATTGCCGCAATTGTTTCCAGTTCCATAAAAATACCTCCGTTAACAATTCTCGCTCCGACATCCATTGTCGGCTGACTCCATTTCTATGATTAGTATATCGGAAAAACGGGCGTTTCGTCAATACACGGTTTGCCGAATTTTAACTTTATACGCAGCTCATAATTGTGTAAATTTAACAAAAGGTGGGCGATGATGCAAAGAATGGTGCGAAAAAAAACGAAGGGTGTCCGAAATTGCGGAGCGACTTGAAAAAATCAGAAAAAACCATTGTGTTTTTTGAGGAAATATGCTATGATAAAAGGTGAAGTTAATACATATTATGGAGGTATACCATGCGTCAATATACTTTGATCGGCAATCCGCTGGGGCATTCCATGTCCCCGATGATCCACGCCAGACTTTTTGCTCTGAAGGAGCGTGAGGCAGAATATACCCTTACCGCAGTTCCGACGGAGGAGCTTCCGGAGAAAATGGGGGTACTGGGTGGATTGTGCGGTTACAATATCACCATTCCCCATAAAGTGAATATCATTCCCCATCTTGATGAACTGGATGAAACCGCAAAGCGTTATCATTCCGTCAACTGTGTGGCAAATCGTGACGGCAGGGCTGTCGGCTACAACACGGACTGCGAGGGCTTCCTGCGAAGCGTGCAGGGGATGCCGCTTAACGGCAGGGTGCTGCTCATCGGCTGCGGCGGCGTCGGCAGAATGATGGCAATTGAGGCGGTGCTTCACGGTGCGGAAGAACTGGTGATCATGGTGCTGCCGTCGGATGTTCCGCTTGCGGAGGCACTGATCGGAGAGATCCATGTGCTTGCACCGGATGCGAAGGTGAATATCGTGCTGACGGGCAGCGACAAGGATGGTGCACTTGGCAGCTTTGATCTGCTGATGAATGCCTGCCCCGTCGGAATGTATCCGAAAACCAATGCCTGCCCCGTCAGTGACGAGCAGCTTGCATTGTGTGCCAACGTGTTTGACGTGATCTATAATCCCACCGAAACCCAGCTCATCCGCAAGGCAAAGGCAATGGGCAAGCCCGCTGTGGGCGGTGCGGCAATGCTGGTATGGCAGGCTGTCCGTGCACACGAGATCTGGGACGGTGATGTATATACTGCCGAACAGGTGCAGGGAATTATCACAGAACTGGAAGAAACCGTGAATCGGGATTTTCCGGTACAGGAGGGCTGAAGAAGATGACCATTTATCTGTGCGGATTCATGGGCTGCGGCAAGAGCACCGTCGGTGAACGGCTCGCAAAGAAGCTTGGCTGTCCCTTTGTGGACATGGATGCCTATATCGAAGAACGGGCAGGGATGACCATTCCGGAAATTTTTGAGAAGTGCGGCGAGCCACATTTCCGTGATCTGGAAACACAGGCGATCCGTGAGCTTGCCGGACGTGACGGCGTCATTGCCTGCGGCGGCGGTGCGATGCTTCGTGAGGAGAATGCGAAAATCGCTGCGGAACACGGCAGTGTGGTGTATCTGGACGTGCCGTTCCATATCTGTTACTGCCGCATTGCGGACAGCGACCGTCCGATTGTTCGACGCAGCACCCGTGAGGAGCTGGAAACGTTATACAATACCAGAAACGGCATTTACCGTAAGCACAGCACACATATTGTAGAGTGCAGCAAGACGCCCGCTGCAGCAACGGCGGCGATTTGTGAGGCACTGGGTCTGATAGGAGAACAGGAATGATTATTTATAATGCAGAAATTTACTCCATGACGGAGGATGTACATTTTTACGGCTATGTTGTGGTGGAGAACGGAAAGATCCAGTCCGTTGAACAGGGCAGGCCGGAGGTTGTCACGGAGAATGACATAGACTGCCACGGCGGCAGACTGCTGCCGGGATTCATTGACGCCCACACCCATCTGGGAATCATTGAGGACGGCATGAATTTCGAGGGCGACGACTGCAACGAGATCTCCGATCCGTTCACGCCCCAGCTGCGTGCACTTGACGGCATCAATCCCTTTGACAAGTGTTTTGCGGAAGCAAGAATGCACGGCGTGACTGCCGTTATGGTATCCCCCGGTTCTGCGAATGCCTGCGGCGGTGAGATGCTGCTGATGAAAACCGCAGGCAGATACACCGATGAAATGGCGATCCGTGCGTGCGGCATGAAATTCGCCCTCGGAGAGAATCCGAAAACTGTATACAGCGACCGTGACGAAGCCCCTGTGACACGCATGGCAACTGCCGCCCTCATCCGTGAGGGACTGCAGAAGGCGAAGCTCTATTCGGAGCGTCTGCATCGTTTTGAGGAGCATCCCGACGAGGAAGAAATGCCGGAATACGACGCAAAATGCGAAGCTTTGCTGCCGCTGCTCAATGGCGACCAGAAGGCACATTTCCACTGCCACCGTGCGGATGATGTCTGCACGGCACTGCGTATCTGCAAGGAATTCGGACTCGAATGCGTCATTGTGCACGGAACGGGTGCACATATTGCCGCCGATCTGTTCGGCGAAATGGGAATTTCCGTAATTGCAGGCCCGATCATCTGCGACCGCTGCAAGCCGGAAATGCGGGAGCTTGCACTTTCCAATGCAGCGATTCTGCATGACAGGGGCGTGAAGCTTGCCATCTGTACCGACCACCCCGAAGTACCGATCCAGTATCTTGCACTTTCGGCAGGACTTGCGGTCAAGGGGGGACTTTCCCGTGAGGCGGCACTGCGTGCGATCACCTCGGAGGCTGCGGATATTCTGGGCGTATCCGACCGCATCGGCAGGATCGAGGAAGGTCTGGATGCGGATCTGGTGCTGTTTGCAGATGATCCGCTGAATGTGATGAATGATCCGGTCTGGGTCATGATTAACGGAAAGATTCTGGAGAGCTGAAAAGGAGCTGACGATATATGAGAACCATCACCGCACAGGAAATTACGGACGCCGTTGCCGCACTTTGCATCCGTGCCAATAAGATTCTGCCATGCAGTCTGGAGAAAAGGATCTCCGAATGTGCCGCAGAAGAAGGCTCCGCCGTTGGCAGGGCAGTTTTCGATGATCTGATCGCAAATCTGCAGGCTGCCAGAGACGAGGACATTCCGATCTGTCAGGATACCGGCATGGCGGTGGTTTTTGTTGAACTGGGACAGGATGTCCATATCACGGGCGGTACGCTGCGTGATGCGGTGAATGCGGGTGTTGCTAAGGGCTATACCGAGGGCTACCTGCGGTGCAGCGTTGTGGGCGATCCGCTGGAACGTGTGAATACGGGTAACAACACCCCTGCCGTGCTGCATCTGGAGCTTGTGGAGGGCGAGCAGGTGAAGATCACCGTTTGTCCGAAGGGCTTCGGCAGCGAGAATATGTCCGCCATGCGGATGATGACGCCGGCGGCAAGTCATGAGGACATTGTGCAGTATGTGACTGACTGCATTGCGAAAGCAGGCAGCAACCCCTGTCCTCCCATTGTTGTAGGCGTTGGCATCGGCGGAAATTTCGAGCATTGTGCCTATCTTGCGAAGAAAGCACTCTGCCGTGATGCCGCAAAGCGGAATCCCAAGCCGCTGTATGCACAGCTGGAGCAGAAAATGCTCGATTCCATCAACAAGCTCGGCATCGGGCCGCAGGGCTTTGGCGGAACTGTGACTGCACTTTGCGTGAACATCGAGGAAGCACCGACGCATATTGCAGGTCTGCCCGTGGCGGTCAATGTGGGCTGCCATGTGGAAGTCG
>JAZOBK010000241.1:0-5921 GCA_045595985.1 Oscillospiraceae bacterium | reverse complement strand
GGAATACGAATGACATTGATACCGTGATCTGCGATGGATGAAAGTGCATCATCCACGTCCACGCTCCAGAGATAGTGAACACAGTTTTCACCGCAGTTGAAGCCGAACCAGTTTGCACCCGTCAGCCACACCTCATTGCCGTCCTTGTCGTACAAACGGCTTCCGACTGCATGAAGCCAGTCGTCGTTGTTGTCGTCAACGGCTTTGGCATTCTGTGTGGCTGTCACACCGGTTGCTGCAGTGCTGACGCAGAATGCCAGTGCAGCGACAGCCGCTGTCAGCTTTTTCCATACCTTCATGATAATACCTCCTCTTTTTTATCACGAACACTTACGCAAGCACTGAACGACAGAACATTCAGCACTTTGTAGATCAGGGGAATCGGCAGGATCACATTCCTATCAAATTGCTGATTTCACGAATCAGCAATTCCTGAATACTTCTGAACAAATCGTGCAGAAAAATTTGTACAGAACTACCATTATACTACTATTGTATCGCATTTTCCGTGATTTGTCAATTATATCTTTGTAAATTGTGATTTCTTTTTGTGTAAATTTTCTTCCTGTGCACCTCATCATGCCGCATGAGAAGAAGCACGGACATAATTAGCAGGCAGAGCACAGGCATCACGCCCTGCGGTGAAACCTCCGGCACATAATCGGGTGTGCAGAGCAGCACTGTGTGCACGTTGCCACGAAACACCAGTTTTATGGCGAAACTGCACAAAAAATAGGAGCTTACCGCCGTCAGCAGACGAATCCCCCAAAACCGCAGCCACGGGAATTCTCCGCCGCAAATCGCAGCATTCTGCATATGCACGCAGATCCCCCCGAATGACAGCAGTGCCGCTGCCCACGGGAGCGAACCTCCCTGCCGCAGAAATTCCGTCAGATTGCTGATTTCAAGAAAAGCGGCAAACCAGCTTTCCGCAAGCACCGGCGGACAATGCAAAATCTCCGCCGCCGTCTGCGATACTGCCCACAGAGCACCGCTGCCCTCTGCGATTCCCATCAGTGCCCCAAACACGAGGATCATACTGCAGATCTTCAGCATGGCGGACGCTCCGTTATCAACGGAGGCAACAAATTCCGCAGAAGTAAGAGAAAGCTTTGGCTCCGGGCGGTTTCCGCTGCGAAAATCAAACAAAAGTGCAAACACAACGGCAAGCAGGAAATTCGGCAAAACAACCGACAGCATCAGCAAAGCTGCCAATTTTGGCGAAAGACGCAGGATCCCGCCGACCGTCCCCAGCAGGAATGCCGGACCGCAGCCAACGCAGACGCAGAGCAGGAAATGCTCCTGTTCACGCTGCAGCAGACCTTTCTGCTGCATCCGATGCAGAAGCTGCGTACCGATCGGATAACCTGCCGTCTGCGAAAACAGCAGGATCATGAACAGAATTCCATCCATATGCAGACATTTCCTGCCGAAGCCATCAAGTGGGGCGGCGAGAATTTCCAGTACGCCCGAACGGATGCAGAGCGACGCCAGCACCGAAAACAAATACAGCGATGGAATAATAAGCAGTATACAGCGGTTTCCTGCACTGATCACAGATTCGGAAATTTCTCCGTGAAAACGTACCGCAGCCGCCAGAAGCATTGCAAACGCCGCACAAACGGCGATGTTACGAGATTTCATATGTATCACCCGTTCCATTGTATTCCCGACAGAGTTTCAATATGCAGCATATCCACTTGGGAAAATGCATAGGATGAATCGAGGTGATAGCGTTGGAAAAACGTTGGAAACGCACTTTCCGCAGCTGGGTGTATCTGGAAACCTATGTGCATCTGAATGGAAACCATGAGCTGCGGCTGGAAAACTGCACGAAGATTCTGGAATACAATGATGTGCTGGTACGCCTGCAGACGAGGGATATGATCGTGGAGATCTGGGGTACGCAGCTTCGGGTATTTGATTACAATGACAGCAGCGTGATTGTACGGGGGACGATCACTTCCGTACAGCTGCAGGAAAAAAGGTGAGGCAATGAAACTCCATATCCGTGAACGATGCGACATCACCGCTGTTGGTGGCAGGCTCTATCCGTTCATCAACGCAATCCGGCAAAGCGACATCATCTGCACCCACCAGCATTGCAGGGGGGATGTGTTCTACTGCCGCATTTACAAGGCAGATTCCGCAGAGTTGCAGGCACTTGCCGCTTCCTGCGGCGTCACACTTGAATCACATCCCTGCCGCACTTTGTTCGGCAGAATACGCCCCTATCGGCTTCGATTGGGACTGGCAGTGGGTGCACTGCTCTGTCTGGGCATCATTTTCTGCTATTCCAACATGGTGTCAACCATTGACATTATGGGAAATTCCACGGTTTCGGACAGTGTGATACTTGCAGTTCTTGAACGCTGCGGCATTACACAGGGGACGTGGATTCCCGAAATCGACTATCACGACTGCGAACGCAGACTGCGTATGTATGTTCCTGACATTGCATGGGCATCCATCCGTCACACCGGAAGCAGACTCGTTGTGGAAGTGACCGAAATCACACCGAAAACCGATATGCTTCACGAACGGATTCCCTGCAACATCGTATCCATGTATGACGCCCAGATTACCGATGTCAAGGTGTACAATGGTCATCTGGAACGTCTGATCGGCGATGGTGTTTCAAAGGGAGAGCTTCTGGTAAGCGGCGTTTTCGAGGATGACAAGGGGCACGTGACTTACCACCATGCAATCGCATTTATTACGGGAATTTACAAAAAAGAGGCGGAGCTTTCCGAATATTTCAGCATTTCCGAAACTCAGCAAACAGGAAAAACCAGCGTTAAACGGTATTTCCGACTGTTCTGGTTTAAAATCCCTCTGAATATTGCACACCACGATTTTGCGGAATTCACAGAAACCGAAACGGATTCGCCCTTTTCGTTTCTGGAACACACCCTCCCCTTCGGCATCGTACGGCACACCTTCACGGAAACCCGAACAGAATCTACCATCCGCACAGCGGAGGAAACGCGACTCGCTCTCAACGGAGCAATTGTACGATATGAGAAGAATTTTCTGTCCGGCGTCGAGATACTGGAAAGGGACATCACCTATTCGGAAACGGCTGACGGACTGACGTGTCATATTACTTACACCTTGGAGGGAGAAATCGGCAGAACATCAGATATCTATGTGAAATAATCCACAAAACAAAAAACAGGACGGCAAACGCCGTCCTGTTTCATTGTTCAGTTCATTCAGAACAAACCATCATTATACGGGAAGCTTGTTGAGAAGCTTAACGATATACTTCAGGATGTTCAGAGAGTCATCAGAACCGGGCTTGCCGTCTTCGTTAACGTCAGCATTCAGCTTACCCTGTGCTGTCAGTTCTGCAGCACCCAGCAGGTTTCTGTTCAGAACGATGATGTCGAGAATGTCAACCTTACCGTTGCAGTCAACGTCGCCGTAATCTGCTTCGCCAACAGGCTCGTCAGGATCTTCAGGCTTTTCACTAGTATTTTCAACATCAGCATTACCCTCGTCATCCATGAAGGAAGCTACCCAAGCCAGAGGAGAGTTCCAGTTGATGGTGATTTCGTTTACAGACCAAGCGTCAACCTGATCGTAGTAGCAGAGCATCGGAGCCAGTTCGCCGATCTTGTAGCCGGCACCCTGGATCATCGGGTCGTTCATGTTGGAGTTCGGACCACCGATCAGAACACCGTTCGGTGCAGACGGCCAGTCAGACTTCATCTGGTGACACCAGTATCTGTGATGCGGGTTAGCAGATGTGTAACCTTCTGTACCATAACCGGTTACATAGGAGTTCTCCATAGCGTTTCTACCAAAGATGTAGTCAAGTGCTGTGGATACACCGTTCAGGTAATCAACGTCACCTGTCAGGTCATATGCCAGACCCATGATGATAGCATTGTTAACTACCATGGAGTTGGAACCCCACTCATAACCGCCCTTGAGAACGAAAGTATCGTCAGAATAAGAGTCGCCTTCGATTACTGTAACGGTTGTTTCGTAGTCCATGCCCTTATAAGGAGTACCGTAACCGGATTCCTTTTCAGCTTCGATGTACTTGTCGCCAGCTACCTGGAATGCTTCAACAACCATCTTAGCCTCAGCGTCAGTCAGAACCTCCTGGTTCATTGCCAGAGATGCAGTACCCAGGGATGCCAGAGTACCCCATGTGAAGGATGTGAAGGAGCCCTTGTTCTCACCGCCGTACAGGGAGGTGGTAACCTCAAATGCTTCGTCATATGCCTTCAGATCTTCATAATATTCATCTGTACCGGTTGTGATGTACAGCTCGCAGGCTGCCCAGTAGAATTCGTCAGAAACCTGAGTATCGCCGTAGGGGCCGCCGCCCTTGTTGTGTGTCAGAGGTGCGAACATCTCGTCTTCTTCAAAGTCGCCGGAAACCTTAGCATAGATGCTGTCATACTTGCTCAGGAACTCAGTCTTAGCTGCCTTGTATGCCTTTTCAGCTGCTGCCAGATACTTGGAAGCTGCAGAAGAATCATGTTCCTTCAGCAGTCTGGACAGCTGTGCCAGTGCAGCAGCAGTGTTCAGAGTAGCTGCATATGTAACGGGCTTAACAATACGTGCAGGGAATGTAACAGTTTCATCTGTACCTTCCTCATGGTAAGGCATTACACCGAGAGCAGTCCACTTGTAGTCATGCATCTTGTGGTATACCATACCGTCATCTCTCTGCATCTTAATGAAGAAGTCAGCTTCCCACATCAGCTCGTCGAGGATGTCAGGTGTGCCGTTGCCGGTTTCCGGAATATTAACCAGATCGCCGCCGTCAGCAAACTTATCTTCGTTGCCATTGAATACTGTACGCTCATACATATTAGCCAGTGTCCACATGGAAACACCGCCGTTTACAACGTACTTACCATAGTCACCAGCGTCATACCAACCGCCGGTTACGTCGATGGACTTGGAGTAGTTCGGTTCTTCTGTGTAGATGAATACCCACTCATCAGCAACCATTGCCTTGTCCGGAGAGTGACCGGCCTTACGAGCCAGAGCTGCTGTGCTGGAGTTCTTACCAGCGTTTGCAACATACTTCGCATCAATCTCAACACCGGAACGGTTCAGATAGAAGTAGTTGATTGCATCTCTTGTCAGATCGCCATAGAGATCCTTAGCGATCTTGAAGTTCAGGGACTTCTTGCCGTCGCACTCAATGTAGTACTCGCCCTCTTCTGTTACAGAGGAGAAATCGAGCTGCTGTGTGCCCAGCCAAGAAGCAGCGTCCTTTACATAACCGGAAGACTTGCCTGTGTAAACAGCCTTGCCGCTCTTGTTATATACAGTGAATTCCTTCGCTGCGGAATCGCCCTCGTCAACTTCCAGTGTAGCAACCTTGCTCAGGTTCGGATAGTAACCAACCTGGTTGAGCTGAATACCGATCTTTTCCTTTTCAGCTTCTACTTCCGGATCGTCAGAATCACTTGTCACGTTGATCAGAGCCATGTTGTCGAACTTCAGGATTGTTCCCTCAGGGAAGCAAGCGGAAGGTGTGTACTGACCGTCGCCGCCGAAGTGGAATGTCCACTCTGCAGTACCCTTACCCTCGGGGAAATCACCGTTCAGGTTCTGCATATCAGCCTTATCAATCTTGAACTCCCAAGCATATGTTACCCACTTCTTTGCGGGGATCTGCTCCTGCTTCCACTTATCCCAACCCTCGTAGTACTTAACTTCAGTACCGGATGTGGATGCGGACTCCAGTGCAGACTCAACCTCTTCCATAGTAGCGTCTTCACCGAGCCATTCCATGCTCAGCTTCTGACCGTTGTTATGCCAGTATTCGCAGTTGTCGTTTGTGATGTCACCCATCTTTGCATACATATAACCGCTGTTTGTAGCGTATACGCTGTATGTCAGACGGTAGGTGTCACCATAAGAAATGGAAAGACCTCTGTGACGGAACT
>JAZOBK010000240.1:0-10465 GCA_045595985.1 Oscillospiraceae bacterium | reverse complement strand
TGTCTGCCTATTCCACCACAACGGCAAAACCATACATATTATAACACAGTAACACCGTTTTGTCAAGAAAAAATACAAAGCAAAACGATTATTTTACAAATTCCGACAAAAATCCAAAATCATTCTTGACTTACCAAATGTGTAATGTTATATTGCAAATGAAATTTCCCCTCATTATGCATACTTCTCTGAATTCTGTCCATAATTCTCATATCCCTAAGCCCAAAAATTACATGGAGGTAAGCAATATGGCACAGAATATGATTCCCGAGCTTTCGGGCACCAAAACAGAAGCAAATCTGCGTGCAGCATTTTCTGGAGAATCAGAGGCTCGCAACAAATACACCTACTATGCAGAAAAAGCACGGCAGGAAGGGTATGAACAGATTGCAGCAATTTTCGAAGAAACAGCTGCCAATGAACGGGAACACGCAAAAATCTGGTTTGAATTGCTGACGAAGGGAATGCATTCCACAGTCGAAAACCTCAAAGCAGGTGCGGATGGTGAGAACTACGAGTGGACGGAAATGTATGACCGTTTCGCCCGAGAAGCGGAGGAAGAAGGCTTTAAGGAAATTGCCGCAAAATTCCGCATGGTTGCAAATATTGAGAAAGAACATGAAGAACGATACCGCAAATTGCTTTCCAACGTGGAAAATATGCTCGTCTTTTCCAAGGATGGGGATGCAGTATGGATCTGCACAAACTGCGGTCATGTTGTTGTTGGTAAAAAATCTCCCAACCAATGCCCTGTCTGCGGGTATCCGCAGGCATACTTCCAGATCAAGGAAGAAAACTATTGATCCGGCTGAACGGTATTCTATGTATGCCGGAGTCTGTCAAAAAAGTGATTTTCAGCCCGCCGTAGGCGGGCTGAAAGAACATATTTATGAGCAATTATAGTTTTTGGACAGTCTCTGCGGCATTCTATGAATGCCGCTTTTACCGCCATAAAAATTACAAATTGGTAAAAATTTCATAACAAAAACCATTGACTTTTTGGGGAATATCCGTTATAATAAACATATTGTTTGCAGGTGCAAACTAAGATATAAAAATGAAAGGGGCTTTCCATGAAACATCATTCCCGTGCGGAAATATCCCGACTGATAGAATGCGGCAAGTGGCTGAAAGCCACGGGTTCACGCAAAAATCTGATGCAGCACCATTATTATGAGCTGATTGCGGATCTGCTTGCACTTCATGAGGTGCAGGCTCTTAAGGACTACCGCCATCACGTTACAACAACCAGATTTCAGCACAGTCTGAATGTATCCTATTATAACTACAAGCTTTGCCGGCTGTTCCGTCTGGATGAAAAATCGGCGGCAAGGGCAGGTCTGCTGCACGATCTGTATTTTTACGATACCAAGCAGTACACAAAATCGGAGCGTCCCATAAAGCACAGCCACTACCATCCGATGGCGGCTCTGGATAATGCACAGCAGCTTCTGCCCATCAATGAATTGGAACAGGATATGATCGTCAAGCATATGTGGCCTGTCACACGACAGCGTCCGAAATATGCGGAAACCTACATCCTTACCTTTGTGGACAAGTATTGTGCTCTGATCGAATTTGTTCTTCCCCAGCCGGGAAAATTCTGGCGTTGGATGCAGAGAAAATACGCATTTATTACTTCGCTGTAACGATCCCTATGATACAAACATCCGTCCCTTTGCAGCTGCAAAGGGACGGATGTTTTATATATGTGGAGAAGTTATGATGTCTGTGAAGTCTGTATTCGAAGTGCCATACTCTTTTCAGTTTTCAGCTTTTTGCGGAGCAGGATCTGGAATGCTGAAAAATTGAGTGCAAGTGCCCCAAGCCATGCAACGACTTCTGCATAGGCGGTTGCTCTGAAACCGACTTCGGAAACGCACAGAACGATCACGCCGATCCGCATGACCATTTCGATAATGCCCGAACACATCGGAATGAACGGATACCCCATCCCCTGCACGCCGCTGCGAAACACAAACAGGAAATCTACCCCGAAAAGCATACAACCGCAGATCGGCAGGAACTGTGCCGCCAGTGCGATCGGTTCTTCACCGTTGAGCATGAATCCTGCAAGTGTTCTCGGAAAAAAGAACATAACGGAACCGAGTAACAGATAGGAGATCAGTGCAATGCCGAGGCAAACATGAAGACCTTCTCTGATTCTGGAATATTTCTGTGCACCATAATTCTGGCTGGTAAACGAGGACATGGTGAATCCTGCGGTACAGGCTGGCTGCATGAACAGATTGATATACTTGCTGCACGCAGAATATGCGGATGTATAGGCAACACCAAGTCCGTTGACAAAATACTGTACCACCATGCATCCAATGGCTGTGATGGAATTCATGAACGCCATGGGAATTCCATTACCCATCAGCTTCCTGCTGATGGACAGATCCATTTCAAAATCCTTGCGTGTGAGTCGGATAATGTCGATTTTACGAAGCTTCTGAAAACAGAGAAATGCCGAAAGCAGCTGTGAAACCACCGTTGCGGCAGCAGCTCCCTCGACGCCCGTTTTCAGTCCGAAAATACACACACAGTTCAAGACAATGTTCAGGATCGTCGAGCAGATGATCGCAATGAACGGCGTTTTGCTGTCGCCCAATGCACGCAGTATGCACGCACACAGATTATAGGCAATGGTTGCGGCAAGTCCGCCGAAAATGATATATCCGTAAATCAGACTGTCACGCATAATGATGGGTGAGGTCTGCAGCACGGTAAGGATGAATTTCAAAAAAAACACGCTCAATGCAGTCAGGAGAATACCGATGATCACGGAGAGCTTTATTGAAGCGGCAATCGCTTTGCGAAGATAATCGTATTTCTTTGCACCGTAACTCTGGGCGATCAATACTGAAAATCCATTTGCCATGCCCATGGAAAAGCCGATGATCAGAAATGTGAGCGAGGACATATTTCCCACCGCCGCAAGGGCATTGTCACCGATTCCCTTACCGACAATAGCGGTATCTGCAATGGTATATACCTGCTGCAGCATATTGGTCAGAAACATCGGAAAAAAGAATTTGAGTATCTGAGTCGTTACCTTCCCCTTGGTCAGATCATATGTCTGTGCCATGATACCACCTCCATGCATTCATTATACTGTTTTTGCTGCATTCGTTATATCAGAATTGTTGTATTTTTATCATAAATGTGAGGTGACATGAATCGCTCACATTTGTCGGAAGCAGCGGAAACGCACGACATTGTGTCGTTTTAACATGGTAAAACAAAATAGCGTGAAAACTTGCGGAGCTTCTGTTTCCGCATTTCGTATGTTTTTACATATTGACTATTGGACGGATCTATGGTATGATTTTAACAGGGCAAAATCCGTAAAACGGGTTGCAGCACGATGAATTTTGAGAGGTGTGTTATGATTCAAGTCAAGGAATACAGAGGACATATCCGTAACTGGCAGGCACTTTGCGGGGAACTGGGAATTGACGCTTCACTTTCCAGAGAAGAACGGGAGCAGGAAATCCTGGTAAAGGCATACGAACGCTGGGGATGTGGCATGGCGGCACATATGCACGGTATGTTTGCATTTGCACTCTGGGATGATGCGGAGGAGAAGCTGTTCTGCCTGCGTGACCATTTCGGAGCAAAACCTTTTTATTATTATCCGACCGAAAGCGGTAAGCTGCTGTACGGTACGATGATCCGCAATATTCTTGAACAGCCGGAATTTGTGAAGGAACTGAACGAGGATATGCTGCAGCTGTATATGAGCCTGACCTATGTTGCGGGTGAGGACACATTCTTCAAGGGTGTCAAGAAGCTGATGCCCGGATGCTATCTGATCTGGCAGAACGGCGAATTCTCGATCACCCGCTACTGGAAGCCTGAGTTCCATGCGGATGAATCCAGAACGCTGGAGGAATGGGCGGACGAGATCCATGCAGCAGTGGGACAGATGATGGCAGAGGTTAAGACTGCTGACGAAACAGCTGAATCCTTCCTCTCCGGAGGTGTGGATTCTTCCTATGTACTGGCTATGTCCGACGTGCAGATGTCCGATTCCTGCGGTTATGACGACGAACGTTTTGACGAATCCGGTCTTGCAAAGCAGACTGCGGATATTCTGGGACGTGGCAATTCCAGATGTCTGGTAACACCGGAGGACTATTTTGCAGTCGTTCCGTATGTGATGTATAATATGGAGCAGCCGCTGGGTGACGCATCTGCGATTGCATTTGCCATTGCGTGCAGGGAAACTGCAAAACACACAAATCTCTGCTATTCGGGCGAGGGTGCGGATGAATTCTTCGGCGGCTACAATATGTACCGCAATGCCGAACGCTACGGTGAGAATCTGAAAACATTCTATGTGGGCAACACCAACATCATGAAAGAGGACGAAAAACAGCGTATCCTCACCTACTACAATCCCGATGTACTGCCGATCAATCTGGTAAAGTATATTTATGAGGAAACCGAAGGTCTTGATCCCCTGACAAAAATGTCGGATGTGGATATTCAGATCTGGCTTGAGGGCGACATTTATCTGAACGTTGACAAGATGAGTACCGCTGCCGGTCTGGAAATCCGTATGCCGCTGACGGACAGAAGAATTTTCGACATTGCGTCCCGTATGCCGTCGAGATTCAAGGTGAACGAGGAACAGAACAAGGTCGCATTCCGCACGGCGGCAGCAAAGGTTCTGCCGGAGGAAATCGCATTCCGCAAGAAGCTGGGCTTCATTGTGCCCATCCGCATCTGGCTTGCCGATGAACGCTACAATCAGGATGTGCAGAGATTGCTGCACAGTGAAATCGCTGCAAAATTCTTCAAGCTGGATGAGATACACGCCATCTTCACTGACTATGTTGGCGGTAATTCCGATAACTGGCGTAAAATCTGGACAATTTACACGTTCCTTGTTTGGTATGAGGAATATTTTGTGAAAAGATGACTTTTAAGGCAACTGACAAAGTAATTTGAGGATTTCCCATACTGCGTGCGTGGGTTCCTCTTTCACAAAGCTGTAAGCGATCGGTGTATTCCCCCGATCGCTTTTCTTCTGCCTGCAGAAAAATATTTGCTTTTACAATATTTTTTTCGATTTTCCTTGAAATTTTCGACGATATATGCTATAATATTTATATTGTTGTCTGCTGCCTCGTCTGCGGACAGTCGGGAGGACTGTATATGCGGAACTATATGACAAAATATGAGCATTATCTGCAGGAAATACTGAAAGATCCCTCTGCACAGAATATTTCATCACTTCGTTCGGAAGTGTTGGTGCAGATCGGTTTTATGCAGCATGAACGGCTGATCCACCTCTTGGTGACGATGCTGTTTGCTCTGCTGTTCATGATCTCACTTGGTATCCTGTTGTATCTCCAGTCCCTCTCTATGCTGATCCTTACCGTCCTGCTGCTCGCACTTCTGATCCCGTACATCGCACATTACTATTTCCTCGAAAATACCGTACAGAAAATGTATGTGCTCTACAACAGAATTGCTGCACTGGATGATAATACGGCGTATCCGAATACGGATGTGACGGAAAAAATCTGATAATCCGCTGATGTACGAAGCAATCAGTCTTTATCTTTCATCCGGTTTTCACACCGTATTCATCTGCCGCTGTTATACTGGATAAGTTAACTCGGTATGCTCTGCTTGGAGCGGAAAGGAATGAATTACATGAGCAAAGAAATCAAAAACGAACAGGAACAGCAGGAGGAAGTTTACCAGAGCATCCTCGGCGACGATTTTCCTGCAGAAGATGAAACAAATTCTGTTTCCGAAAATGAAGAAAACAAGCCCGCAAAACCAAAGGCTTCCAAGAAGAAGATCCTGACGATTGCCGGTGTTTCCGTTGCGTCCGTTGCACTGGTCGGTGCACTCACATTTGCGGGTATTTCTGTTTTCAACAAGAACCGTGCCCAGAATGCGGTCACTTCCCCCAACTACACACTGGACACCAAAATGGTTGCCTGCTATTACCATGACATTCTCCAGATGCTGATCGACAACTACGGCGAGGAAGGCCTGCTCACCTCCTACAACATGGATGTAAACAAGTCCCTGAAGGATCAGGTAAATCAGTTCGATCAGTCTTCCACCTGGTTTGACATGATCATGGATCAGGCACAGGGTACGATCGAGCAGCAGCTCTTTATGTACGAGGCTGCAAATGCTGCCGGTTTTGAGATTCCCGAATCCGATATGAAGCTCATCACCAAAGCACTGGAAGAAGCGGATGTCGCTTCCTACGGCAACGGTGTTACAAAGGAAGATATTCGTAAGGTGCTTGAGATTCAAGCTATTAGCACATCCTACTATGATCACCTTATGGAAACAATGAAACCCTCCGATGAGGAAGTACAGGAGTATTACGAGGCAAATACCAAGTTCTTTATGAACTGCGGTATTGCAGGCTTCTCCATCCCCTTTTCAACCGGTGAGGAAGGCGATACGGAAGACATGACGAAGGAACAGGCAAAACAGCTTGTGGACGATCTGATGGATTCCGCAAATCCGAAGGAATTTGAAAATACAGTTGCCAACATTCTGAAGGAATACGAAGATTACACGCAGGAACAGCTTGATGCGAATCTGCCCTCCATCTACAGCGATGGATTCACCTATTCAGAAGGCAACGAACTCGCTGAATGGGCTTTCGGCGGTGCAAAGGTGAACGAAACCTACATGATGGAAGCTTCCAACAGCTATTACATTTACATCATGACAAGCGAACCTGTAAAGGATGAAACAACTACTGTTGATGTTCGTCACATTCTCTTTATGAACCAGGACGACAACAAGAAGGCTGCCGAGGATGCTCTTGCAGAATGGGAAGCAGGCGAAAAGACCGAAGACAGCTTCGCTGAACTTGCAAAGCAGTATTCCGAGGACGGCGGTTCCACTTCAAACGGCGGCCTGTATGAGGATGTTTATCCCGGTCAGATGGTTCCCACATTCAACAACTGGTGCTTTGACAATACCCGCAAGCCCGGCGATACAGGTATTGTGGAATCCGACTACGGCGTTCATGTAATGTACTTTGTTGCAGAATCCGGCCCGATGTGGGAAACACAGATCTCCAGCACGCTCACACAGGATGCGTATGAGGCTTGGTATGCAGAGAATTCTCCGCTGTACCCCATTACATTCAATGAGGACGCAATGAACAGTATTGACGGTTAATTCGGAGGCGTTATGACAAAAAAAGAGAGAACACTTGCGGCGTGCCGAATTCTGAAGGAACAGTATCCGGATGCCATCTGCTCTCTGGAATATGAAAAGCCGTATGAGCTGATGATCGCAGCCCGTCTTTCCGCACAATGTACGGACGCACGGGTGAATATCGTTACGAAAACGCTGTTTCAACAATTTCCCACGCTGCAGTCCTTTGCGGATGCGGATCTGACAGATCTTGAAGAAGCTGTCAAGCCCTGTGGATTTTACAAAACCAAAGCCAAAAGCATTAAGGACGCTGCACGGCGGCTGCTGGAGGTTTACGGCGGTGAGATCCCGCAGACAATGGAGGAACTGCTGACGCTGCCCGGTATCGGACGCAAAACTGCAAATCTCCTCCTCGGCGATCTCTACGGAAAACCGGCGGTCGTGACGGATACGCACTGCATCCGCATTGCCGGACGGCTGGGACTTACCAAAAACACAGAGCCGCAGAAAGTGGAATCCGACCTGCGAAAGCTTCTTCCGCCGGAGGAATCCTCGGATTTCTGCCACAGGATCGTGCTGTTCGGCAGGGAGTTCTGCAAAGCTCGGAAACCCCTGTGTGAGGCGTGTCCGCTGCGTGAAATCTGTCCATCCAAAATATAGCCAAGTACTTTGTACGGTATTGCCTAAATGCAAATGTTGAATTTTGTATAGAACATAGGCGATGCCGTACAGCTATTGACAAAACCTCTGAAATATTATACAATAATATTATATCATTTTATAAGTAAACAGAAAAGGCGGTAGAAATAAATGGGTATTTTAACAACCATTTTTGGTTCCTACAGTGCGAAAGAACTGCAGAGAATCGAACCGATTAAAGAAAAAGTCCTTGCCCTTGAGGAAGAATACAAGGCTCTTTCCGATGCAGAACTCAAGGAAAAGACCTACGAATTCCGTGAAAGATTGAGTGAGGGTGCTACCCTTGATGATATTCTTCCCGAAGCACTGGCAACCGTTCGTGAAGCCGGTGACCGTGTTCTCGGCAAACGTGCATATCCTGTACAGATCATTGGTGCGATCGTTCTGCATCAGGGACGTATCGCCGAAATGAGAACCGGTGAAGGTAAAACGCTCGTTGCTTGCCTTGCCGCATATCTGAATGCACTTTCCGGCAATGGTGTTCATGTTGTTACTGTAAACGACTACCTCGCAAAGACACAGTCCGAAGAAATGGGTAAGGTGCATCGTTTCCTCGGTCTGACAGTTGGCTGCATCCTGCACGGTCTGACCAACGCACAGCGTCGCATGGCTTATAACTGCGATGTTACTTATGCAACCAATAACGAACTCGGCTTCGACTATCTGCGTGATAACATGGTTATCTACAAGAAGGACATGGTGCAGCGTGCTCCTAACTTTGCCATCGTCGATGAGGTGGACTCCATTCTGATCGACGAAGCAAGAACACCGCTGATCATTTCCGGTCAGGGCGATAAGTCCACCGAGCTGTATACGCTGGTTGACGCCTTTGCAAAGACACTGTCCTCTGTTACAGTCGTTGAGATTGACGACAAGCAGGATCAGGATGATGTTAACGAAAATGCCGATTATATTATTGATGAAAAGGCAAAGACCGCTACGATCACCCGTCTTGGTGTGAAGAAGGCAGAGGAACATTTCCATGTAGAAAACCTGATGGCTCCCGAGAATATGACGCTCCTGCATCATATCAATCAGGCTCTCAAGGCGATCGGCATCATGAAGCCCGATATTGATTATATCGTGGAAGACGGCGAAGTTATCATCATTGATGAATTCACCGGCCGTAAGATGCTCGGACGTCGATTCAACGACGGTCTGCATCAGGCGATTGAAGCCAAGGAAGGCGTTAAGGTTGCCCGTGAATCCAAGACACTGGCTACCATCACATTCCAAAATTACTTCCGTCTGTATGCAAAGCTCTCCGGTATGACCGGTACTGCTATGACCGAGGAAGATGAATTCAAGGAAATCTACAAACTCGACGTTGTTGCAATTCCGACAAACAAGCCGGTTATCCGTGTTGATCATCCCGATCAGGTTTACCGCAGCGAAAAGGGTAAGTTCCTGCAGATCATCGAACAGATCGTTGAGTGTCACGAAAAGGGCCAGCCCGTTCTGGTTGGTACGATCTCCATCGAAAAATCCGAACTGCTCTCCAAGCTCCTCAAACGCCGCGGCATCAAGCACGAGGTTCTCAATGCAAAATATCATGCAAAGGAAGCTGAGATCGTTGCACAGGCAGGTAAGCTCGGTGCAGTTACCATCGCTACCAACATGGCAGGCCGTGGTACCGACATCATCCTCGGCGGTAACGCTGAATTCTCCGCAAAGGCTGAAATGCGTAAGCTTGAATATGATGAAATCGTAATCAACGAAGCAATCGGTTTTGCAGATACCGAGGACGAGGAAATCCTTGCAGCAAGAAAGGTTTACCGTGAGCTGTATGCGAAGTTTGACGCTCAGGTAAAGGAAGCTGCGGTTGCTGTTTGTGAAGCAGGCGGTCTGTTCATCATTGGTACGGAACGTCACGAATCCAGACGTATCGACAATCAGCTTCGTGGACGTGCAGGACGTCAGGGTGACCCGGGCGAAAGCCGTTTCTTCCTCTCCGTAGAGGACGATCTGATGCGTATCTTTGCGGGTGACAGAATGGAATCCGTAATGCGTTCCCTCAATGTGGAGGAAACCGAACCCATCGAAAGCAAGTGGCTGACCAAGATCATTGCTTCTTCCCAGAAGAAGGTGGAAGGCAGAAACTTCAGCATCAGAAAGAACGTATTGAACTACGACGACGTTATGAACACGCAGCGTGAGATCATCTACAAGCAGCGTGCACAGGTTCTCGATGGTGAGGATCTGCATGATTCCATTGTTAAGATGATGGAAGAACTGGTTACCACAGTTGCTGGTCAGTACATTGCAGAAGAAGATAATCAGGAAGACTGGAACCTGATCGGTCTGAAGGACTACTTCTACGGCTGGCTGCTGGAGGATGGTGATCTGGTATTCACAGAAGAAGAAATGGTCAGCAAGACCAAGTCCGATATTGTAAGCTTCCTGGTGGATAAAATCAAGGGCAAGTATGCAGCAAAGGAAGAAACTTACGGTGAAAATATCATCCGTGAGCTGGAACGTGTTGTTATGCTCAAGGTTGTTGATACCAAGTGGATGGCTCACATTGATGATATGGCAGAGCTCAAGCGGGGTATTACGCTGCGTAGCTATGGTCAGAAGAATCCTGTTGTTGAATATCGTTATGAAGGTTTCG